>JACQHV010000130.1 GCA_016198885.1 Gammaproteobacteria bacterium | reverse complement strand
GCACGTGGGCGATCTATCGAAAGTGGGACAGTAATGATGAACGTTCATACGCACTCGTTTCCCGGGCTGTACGCAGCGAGTTCGATATTTTTCGGACGGGAAGTAATTTTTATTACTGATGAAAGTGAGATTTGAGAAGAGAATGACCACCCCGGCTACCCTTTCGGGAGAACCCACTGGGTTCTTATCACCAGGGTGGTACCTTTTCTTTAAAATCGGAGTCAGGCTGGGCGAACCATATCGAGCTGATATACAGCACCCGACTAAACTTTTTGAAGCAATTGGGCCAGTTTTCACTTGGACGCCGAGCCTGGAAAGCTCAACTCCCGCCTGCTTAGTATTTAAATTATCCTATAAAAACAGGCTTTTTTCAATAACAAAGTCTCAAATAATGAGACGATTAAACAATATCTTTCTGAACTTATATTCTCGGTCAATCTGCCCCCGGCAGACCGGATTACTGAAGACTCTGGCTGACTCTGAAAGTTGCAACGGACAAACTTATCTAATCATTTTATTGACACTGACGAAATGGTTATATAACGAGGAGGGCAATGACTACACTCGCCCATGAAGCAACCACTGTCCAGTTCCCGCTGGTGCGCTACGCAGCGGCGACGGGCTGGACGGTCATATCGGATGTTGATGCCCTGATTAAAAGGCGGGGTGAGGGTGGGCTGTTTTTTTATGTTGAGTTGGAGGCTGCCTTGTTACGTCTGAATCCAGGCGTGGTCGGTGCGGAAAACGTGGCCGGGATCATCCAGCGGATGGAGGCCGTACCGAATACGATTGCCGGTAACCGCGAAATCCTGGAATGGCTGCGCGGGCAACGGACCATCTATCACACGCAGGAGAAACGGCATCGTAACGTGACGCTGATTGATTTTGATCACCTGGATCGTAATATTTTTCAGGTAACTTATGAATGGGCCTATCGCAATGGTCCGCGCAAGGGTAACCGCGCGGACATCATGTTCCTTATCAACGGCGTGCCGGTTGCCATCGTCGAGAACAAGAACCCGAAGAAAAAGGATGCGATGGAAATCGCGCTCAGGCAATTGCTCCGTTATGAACTGGAAACACCGGAGATGATGACGGCGCCGCAGGTGTTCAACATCACACACCTGATCGAATATTTCTACGGCGTTACCTGGAACTACCAGCGCAAGTTTATCTTCAACTGGAAGGAGGAACGCCCTGGCAGTTATCAGGAGAGGGTGCGCGCTTTCTTCGACTGCAGCCGCTTCCTGCGCATGCTGAAGGACTGGATCCTGTTTTATGTCAAAGATGACGAATTGTGGAAGACTTGCCTCCGTCAACACCAGACCCGCGCCGCCGTGAAAGTAGTGGATCGCTGCCGGGACGACAGGAAAAACACAGGGCTAGTCTGGCACACGCAAGGATCAGGCAAGACTTTTACGATGATTACGGCAGCACGGTTGATCCTGGAAGACAAGACCCGTTTCCCCGGCGCGACGGTGATTCTGGTGGTGGATCGTAACGAGCTGGAAGGCCAACTTTCCGGTTGGGTAGAGGCGATTCTGGGAGAAATGCAGCAACTCGATGTCAAGGTAGAGGTGGTTACCAGCAAGAAACGCCTGCAGGAATTGCTGGATCAGGATTTTCGCGGCCTGATTGTGACGATGATTCACAAATTCGACGGCATCCGGAAGGACAGTTGCACACGCCGCGATTTCTTTGTGCTGATTGACGAGGCGCATCGTTCTACCGGCGGCGATCTCGGTAACTACCTGATGGGCGCTCTGCCCAAAGCCACGCTGATCGGTTTCACTGGCACGCCAATAGACAAAACGGCTTATGGCAAGGGCACGTTCAAGATTTTCGGCAAGGAAGACGAGCAGGGATATCTGGATAAATATTCCATCGCGGAGTCCATCGCCGATGGTACGACAGTGATACTTCGCCACACTTTGGCGCCCGTGAAGATTCGCCTGCCAAAAGAAATTCTCGAACAGGAATTCCTTAGTCTGACCGAAGCGGAAGGTGTCAGCGACATTGAAGAACTGAATCGCATTTTGGAGCGCGCTGTGCATCTGCGCGCCTTCCTCAAAAGCGACGAGAGGGTGGACGCCGTTGCACGGTTTGTAGCGGAACACTTCGAGAATAACGTGGAACCATTAGGGTACAAAGCATTTCTTGTTGCAGTGGATCGCGAGGCTTGCGCGCTCTATAAGAAGGCACTGGACAAATATCTGCCCCCTGATGTTGCCGTACCGGTCTATACCAGGAGCGCAACAGATACCATCGACCATCCGCAGGTTGCCCAATTACAACTTGATGAAACCGGGGAAAAGAATACGCGCAAGCTGTTTACGAGGCCCGATAAGAAACCGCAAATCCTGATCGTGACGGACAAGCTCTTGACCGGCTACGACGCGCCCATTCTTTACTGCATGTATCTGGATAAACCGATGCGCGATCACGTGCTGTTGCAGGCCATTGCACGCGTGAACCGGCCTTACGAAGATGATATGGGCAACAGGAAGCCCTGCGGCCTGATTGTGGACTTTGTCGGCATCCTGCGAGAACTCAACAAAGCGCTGGCCTTCGATTCCGATGAAGTTTCCGGTGTCATCGAGGATCTCGATATCTTGATGAACCATTTCCTGGAACTTATGCGAGGCCCCGCACAGGCGTATCTGGTTCCCGGTAAAGGCACAAAAGACCAGCAGCTTGAGGCGCTCCTTTACGAGACTTTTCTGGATAAGGACAAACGGCAATCTTTCATCGATCTCTATAAGGATATTGAGGGGCTTTACGAAATCCTCTCCCCATCGCCTGAGTTGCGTGACTTCATCGACGATTACCGGCGCCTGGCGGATCTTTATCTCATGTTACACAACGCTTATGGAGGCAAAACGGTTTTTCATTCTGATGTCGCGCGTAAGACCGAGTTTCTGATCCGCGAAACAGCCGAAATCTATGGGCCTGTACCAACCGGCCGCGCCGTGGAGTTTGATGAAGCAGCCTTGCAGGCGCTCAAAAAACGTCCTGGACCGGACGCCGAAAAAATTCTGAATCTTGTTCGCGCACTGCGCGCAACCGCAGAAGAGCAGGGCCAACAGCAACCTTACCTGATTGGCATCAGTGAACGTGCCGAGGCGGTTATGGAAGCATTGGATGAGCGCAAACTCACTACCGAGAAGGCCTTGGAGCAACTGGAGGCTCTGATGCGTGAGCGGTTGGATACTGGGAGGGAACGTGAAGAGTTAGATATGAATATGGCTGAATATACGTTGTTTCGAACCCTGCACGAAGCTGAGATTCCGGACTCTGAAACCTTGGCTAGAACGATTGCTACCGCCTTTCTCCGCTACCCGAACCATCTAGAACATGATGACGAACGCCGTCAGCTCAAGGCCGAGATTTATAAAGTACTGCTCCAGAAAGTCAGTGGCTGTGACATGGTGGATTTGGTTGAAACCATGTTGCGACAGGCGATTGTATGAAGAAAGCTTTGTTCGCAATGCATAAACGACACCTTTTCAAGCGACGAGTGGAAATTTGGGCCGGAAAACTTCAGGTAACTCCTTCTCAGGTTAGGCTGCAAGTTATGCGGAATAAATGGGCATCATGTTCAACTGCAGGTCGCCTTTCCTTTAGCCTGGATTTAATTTGCCAACCGCAGAGTTTTCAGGATTACGTCATTGTCCACGAATTGCTGCATCTTAAAATATCTAATCATGGATGTTTATTTAAAAGACTCCTGAGCGCACATTTAGGCCGTTCAACTATGTGAGAATCAAGCACGCGGTTTGTGCGGCAATAATTTCAAACTCTTGGTAATTTTGTTAGAGAGATTTCAGCCTTGTGCCAACAGGCTGCGTAAATCAATCACCGCGGCGTTGGCTCGCGAGATGTACGAGGCCATCACCAGCGAGTGATTGGCGAGAAAGCCGAAGCCGGTGCCGTTCAGGATCATCGGGCTCCATACCGTCTCCTGCGTCGCCTCCAGTTCGCGGATGATCTGGCGCAGACTGACCAGTGCATTCTTGTCTTCAAGCACTCCCCTGAAATCTGTTTCCACCGCGCGCAGAAAATGGATCAGCGCCCAGGTCGAACCCCGCGCTTCGTAGAACACATCGTCAAGTTCAAGCCAGGGTGTCTTGACTTCCAGCACACTTGGCTTGCCGGTGGACTGTTCCGCGGCAGGATCACCCTTCAAATCAGTATTGATTCTGACTTGCCCGACGCTGGCCGAAAGCCGTTGCGACAGACTGCCGAGCCGTTTTTCGACAATAGCCAGCCAGTCGCGCAGATTATCCGCGCGGGCATAAAACTGTGCGTCCGGATCGCGTACATCAGACAGGCGCGCAAGATAGCGTTTCAGGGCTTCGATGCCGCTGCGGTATTCACTTTCGGTGGATGGCAGTACCCAGGAATCCGTGTCGTAATGGAAGTGCGGATCGGCGATGGAAAGATCGGGATCTTCCGTGGATTGCGTTTGCGAACGGCTGAAATCGTTACGCAGGGCGCGTGCCAGATCGCGCAACTGCGTGACGACACCGAATTCCCAGTTCGGTATGTTGTCAAGAAGTACACCTGGCGGCGCAACGTCGTTACTGAGATAGCCCCCCTGCTTATCAAGCAGGGTTTCGGCAACGCGCATGAGAGTGGCGGTCGTAACATAACCCGTCACCGGGTCACCTGCCTGGCCATGAAGTTCCTGGGCTTTGGCGCGCATATCGAACAATTCCGGTTCTCTGCTCCAATACAGCATGAGCGCCACGACGACAATTGCATACACGCCCAGTGCAATCAGCAATACACGCATGATTAGCGACATTTTCTGTTCACTTACTTCGAGGGGTTTCAGCATGTCCATGGTTAAAAGTGACGGTTTGTCGTTGTTATTACGGATCGGCAGTATATCAGCAACTTGATGACACTATCATGGCAGCAGGTATCAGCTGAATCGGTTATGCAATCTTCATGCTCTACATTTGAGTGGGGCGTTCACCAAAATACTACTCAATTTATTAAGCAACTCTCGTTGCCGAATATGATTAACTTGAAATTACTGCCTGTATTTATGGCGTTGCCGTCTTCTCAGGCATTTGGGTGTCCAAGTTACGGTTTGTAGGCCTTGATATCGCCGGGCTTGCGGAGCATCTTGTTCACTTCATCCTCATGCGTTTCTTCCTGGGCGATGAGTTCTCGCGCATATTCCTCCAGCAGTATTGATTTGTCTTTTACCGCAGCCAGCAATTCATAATAGACCTTGCGCGCATTGGTCTCATGTTCGAGAGACTCACGCAGGATATCTCCGATATCATGCATATGAGTTTCAAGCAGTGGACCAATAGACAATGACGGATGACCGCCCATGAGGGTGATCATCTCACCCGCACGTTCGGCATGTTTGAGACTTTCCTGTGCCTGTTCACGCAGCCATCCGGTAATGGGAATTCTGTTATAACCGTATACCATCAACGCGTAATG
>JACQHV010000127.1 GCA_016198885.1 Gammaproteobacteria bacterium | reverse complement strand
TCCATGATGCCTTTGATTTCCCTGAATTGCCGGCGTACTTCGATGACTACAGAACCCGCCGCCCGGCCCACGGCCTCCATGGCCATCGCGCCGAAAAGATATGGGACAAGTCCGCCGATAAAGAGGCCAATGATCACCGCAGGATCATTGAGCAGAAATTCAACCTTTCTTCCCGAATGTTCCAGACTGTGCGTGTAATCAGCAAACAACACCAGCGCAGCCAAACCGGCAGAACCAATGGCATAACCCTTCGTCACCGCCTTGGTGGTGTTGCCAACCGCATCCAGCGGGTCGGTGATGTTGCGAATTTCCTTCGGCAGTTTTGCCATCTCAGCAATACCGCCTGCGTTATCGGTAATGGGGCCGTAGGCATCGAGCGCCACAATAATCCCCGTCATGGACAACATGGACGTGGCGGCGATTGCGATTCCATAGAGGCCTGCGAGTTCATGTGCGCCCCAGATACTGGCGCAGACGGCGATCACGGGCAGCGCGGTTGACTTCATGGACACACCGAGTCCCGCGATGATATTGGTGGCATGTCCGGTCTGCGATGCTTCTGCGATGTGCCTCACGGGTGAGAACTGGGTGCCGGTGTAGTATTCGGTCACCCAGACCAGCGCTGCGGTCAGCGCGAGCCCAATCAATGCGGAGTAATAGAGATATCGGGACAACACGGCCTCACCATCAATGGTAACAGTCTCTCCAAGCATCATGGTCGTCGCCGGATAAAAGGCGATGACTGCAATAACCCCCGCAACAATCAGCCCGCGATAAAGTGCACCCATGATCCTGCCGCCTTCGCTGGCCTTGACGAAAAAGGTGCCAATCACAGATGCGATAATGGAAACGCCGCCGAGTACAAGCGGATAGAGCACGGCATTATTGTCCTCGCCACTGACGACGAGACTCCCCAGCAACATGGTGGCGATTACGGTGACGGCATAGGTCTCGAACAGATCAGCGGCCATGCCGGCGCAGTCACCGACATTATCGCCGACATTGTCTGCAATAACCGCCGGATTACGCGGATCATCCTCGGGAATACCGGCCTCGACCTTGCCGACCAGGTCCGCGCCCACATCCGCGCCCTTGGTAAAAATACCGCCGCCAAGACGGGCGAAGATGGAAATGAGTGAACCACCAAATCCCAGGCCCACCAGCGGGGCGAGATTCTCACCCATTCCCATTTTGTTCAGAATCGCGTAATACCCGGCCACACCCAGAAGACCCAGGCCGACGACGAGGAGCCCCGTGATCGCGCCGCCACGGAAGGCGACGGTTAATGCGGCATTCAAACCCTTGTGCGCGGCCTCGGCCGTGCGCAGGTTGGAACGAACGGAGATATTCATGCCGATATAACCGGTTGCGCCGGACAGCACTGCGCCGATCAGGAAGCCGAATGCTGTCTGCCAATTCAGTGCCAGCCCTAGGATAAGAAACAAAACCACGCCCACCATTCCTATGGTGGTGTACTGCCGGTTGAGATAGGCCGATGCCCCCTGTTGCACGGCGACGGCGATCTCTTTCATGCGTTCATTGCCTTGCGGCTGTGCAAGTATCCAGCGCATGGACCAGACGCCATAAGCAATCGCAAATAACCCGCAAAGCAGGGCAAACCCTAATGCTGTCATATTCTCTCCCCTCAGCTAGAGAGATTGTGTGAAATCTATTGCGCTTGTAACTACTTCGCTAAAAACCGGCTCAAAATGCTCATTTATTCCCATATAAACTCCGCTTTCTCGCCGTTTTTTATCTCGTATTTACTGCGCTCATTACGTTTTCACACAATCTCTAGAACAAGAAATTAATGATAAAAATTAAGGGGCAATTTAGCCCCTACAGTTATATTCGTGATTTGAAATGGGGCGAATTGTACTTTGATATCCGCCAGGTGCAAAGCGCTACAGCTTGAGCAAACTGTTTTCCAAGTTTACTGAGCGTATCTATACTTCGACAAACCTGAACTGAATAAACACCAAGAAATGAGGATCACATATGAAAAAATCTGCCTGCAGGATGATGAATATTCTGTTTGTTACCATAACTTCAATTCTCGCCATGAAGGTCGCAATGGCACAGGACCCGGTGGAGGTGTCACCGCTAAATCATACGGTGCTCTTTGAGAATGATCGTGTACGGGTACTGGACTATCACAGCAATCCCGGCGACAAGTCACTGACGCATTCACATCCCGACTATCTCGTCTATGACCTGGCTGATGGTTACCAGGTAAGACTCACATCAACCGATGGCACAGAGAAGGCCATCGAAGGCAAGGCCGGATCGGTGACCTGGCATGAGGCTACAACTCACGCGGTAGAAAACATCGGGACCACGAATGCACATGCGTTAGTCATCGAATTGAAGAAATAATTAATTGGTGTCGTGTCAATCCTGTACATTTGCATATATAGAATCATTAACACAGGGAGAAGAACCATGAAAACGATCATCGGTGCAATACTGCTGACCATTATATCTGGTATGACTTGTGCTGCCGGAGATACGACGGAGATCAGTTTGACCTTGCAGCGGGTGCAGATTGAGCGGCCGTATGAAGATGTCGTAAACGAATTTGAACAGCGAGTTCCGGCGATGGATGTCGATCGAATCGAAAAGCTGGTGGATTCGAAGGCGGACGCCAATGAGGTTACTGCAGCTATCAAAACAATGGCCGGTGATCGCCAACTGGTCCGGTTTTACCGGATACGTGCCGGAGACCTGTTTACAGTGCTGGGGGGATCCCGCGTCGAATCCGTCAGATATATTGTCGGCAATGTATTTATCGCGCAGCAGTTGTTCACGCACAACCTGACGGCGGGATTGCACGTGCCCTTCTCCGTCAACATTTACGCCCGTGATGGTGCCACGGTTGTGGAGTATTTTCAGCCTTCTTCCTTCCTTGCGCTTGTCGGGAATGACGCTGCGATTAACGGAATCAGCCAACGGCTGGACAATCTGATGAGTGAACTCATCCATGAGTTGGGGGTGGTGACTGGTGATCGGGGTCTGGATATGAATAATAGTTGAGGATCAGGGTAAAAATTCTTGATAAGGCGACATATGTCAGTCTGACTTTATTTTTACAACGGACATTTTCCGGCGTTGCTGAAGATAATCATTAAAGTTTAAAACCCGTTTTCAGTTTTTTCCTCACTGCCCTGTTCCTCAATGACATATATTTCGGCAGGCCTTTGTCGTAAGGCGGGTATGCCTCACCGGCAATTAATGGTGCGAGATATCGCCTGCATGCAGGCGTGATACCGAAACCATCTTTGGTGATGTAACTGCGCGGCAGCATTTTTTCCCGGTTGGCGACATCACTGAGTTTGGCCATTCCGATCTTCCATCGATAGGGTTTGTCGGACTTACGTACGATAGTGGGCATTACAGCATTGTGCCCTTTGAGCGCGAACTCGACTGCCGCCTTTCCCACCGCATAGGCCTGATCCAGATCGGTCTTTGAGGCGATATGCCGGGCGGAGCGTTGCAGATAATCGGCGACCGCGTAGTGATATTTGTATCCGAGTTTTGTTTTCACCAGTTGCGCAATTACGGTGGCCACACCGCCCAGTTGCGCATGACCGAAGGCATCGCGCGATCCGGCTTCGGCCAGAAATTTACCGTCGCTGTTATGCACACCTTCCGATACCGCGATCACACAATAATCATTCTGATCGACACTCTTCTTTACCTTTGCCAGAAATTTTTCTTCGTCAAAGGTAATCTCGGGAAACAGGATGATATGTGGTGGCTCTCCCGGTTTTTCACCGGCCAGTCCTGCGGACGCGGCGATCCAGCCCGCATGCCGTCCCATCACCTCAAGGATGAATACCCTGGTTGAAGTGCGCGACATGGACATGACATCAAGTGCGGCCTCCTTTATGGAAACAGCAATGTACTTTGCCACCGAACCAAAGCCGGGGCACTGGTCAGTAAAAGGCAAATCATTATCCACTGTCTTTGGTACATGGATCGCCTGGATCGGGAAACCCAGCGTCTCTGAAAGCTGCGACACCTTGAGGCAGGTATCCGCGGAATCTCCACCGCCGTTATAGAAAAAATAACCGATATTGTGCGCCCGGAAGACCTCAATCAGACGTTCATATTGGGCACGGTTCTGATCCAGTCCTTTCAGCTTGTAGCGGCAGGAGCCGAATGCACCACCTGGAGTATGTTTAAGCGCCCTGATGGCTGCCGGTGTTTCACGACTTGTGTCAATAAGGTCCTCGGTAAGCGCGCCAATGATGCCATCACGCCCGGCATATACCTTGCCGATCCAGTTTTTGTGCTTGCGCGCAGTTTCAATAATTCCGCAGGCCGTTGCATTGATGACTGCAGTAACCCCTCCGGATTGTGCATAGAATGCATTACGTTTGTTCATATTTGTTAATTCCCGCCTTCCCTCCCTGGCGCATGAATCCGGCCAGACCTTCCCTGGTCTGGCGCTCACCGGGACGAATGTTCACTGGACATTCGTCTTTTCCGGTTCGCCCTCCGGATTGCACATAGAAAGCATTGCGTTTATTCATACCTGTTGTCCCCTGCCTTCCGTCCCTGGCAAATATATCCGGCCCGTCCCTCCATGGCCGGTCGCTCTCCGGGAAAAAGACACGTTAAGTGTCTTTTTCTTGATCCGGTTCGCCCTCCGGATTGCGCATAGAAGGCATTGCGTTTATTCATACCTGCCGTCTCCCGCCTCCCTTCCTTGGCGCATGAATCCGGCCCGTCCCCCCATGGACGGTCGTTGACCCACGCCCTCCTTGGCGTTCGCCCTTCGGGAAACCTTTGGTTTCCCCATTTCGCTCCCGGCGAAATGGTCACCGGGAAAAAGACACGTTAAGTGTCTTTTTCTTGATCCGGCTCGCCCCCCGGATTGCGCGTAAAATGCATTTTTACTATTTGCCATTTAAATACTCACTCCTGAATGCTTATGATTGACAAAAATGTGCTTACTACCTTGTGATAAAATGCCAAAACAAGCAGGCATTTGCACTTATGCGAACAGGTTTTACTGCATTGAACGTGCAGGAACTTGCCAAACCTGAGTACACTCTCAATATATCTGTAATTAACTATACAGACCAGATTCGTGAAATTTCTACCCCAACTCTTATTTGCTCTCACATTAACCTTTGGCACTGTGTGGGCCACGACTACGCAGGACCTGCCGGATATCGGAGATTCGGCAGGTAGTGTCGTGTCGCCCGAATATGAGCAGCGGCTTGGTCAGGCTGTCATGCGCCAGGTACGGCAACATGCCAATATCATTCAGGATCCGGAAGTCGAGTCCTACATTCAATCCATTGGTTATCAATTGGCCGCCAACAGTGATAACAGTCAAATACCTTTTAACTTCTTCGTAATGAATGACCCTGTTATCAATGCCTTTGCCGCGCCCGGTGGCGTTGTAGGTATAAACAGCGGTGTGATCCTGAATAGCAATACCGAGAGTGAGCTTGCCGGCGTCATGGCCCATGAAGTTGCGCACGTCACACAACGCCACATGGCAAGGACATTCGAAAAGGCAAGCCAGCTTAGTTTGCCAATGGCAGCAACAATAGTCGGCGCAATATTACTCGGTGTCGCCAATCCGGAAGCAGGCCAGGCTGCACTTGCCATCGCCACGGGCGTAAGTGCGCAATACCAGATCAACTTTACCCGCGCAAATGAAGAAGAAGCGGACCGTGTCGGTATGCAATTGCTTGCACGATCAGGTTTTGATCCACATGGGATGCCGGCGTTCTTCGAGCGTCTGCAACAAGTAACCAGATACAGTGCCGGCAATGCACCGGAATTTTTAAGAACACATCCGCTGACAGAATCACGTATCGCTGATACCAGGGCCAGGGCCGATCAATATCCTCCCGGAGAATATAAAAGCAGCACAAATTTTAAACTCACACGCGCCAAATTACAGGTTATTTCGCATAATCGACCCAATGATGCTGTTAAATTATTCGAGCAACAATTGAGTTCTGACGAGTATCCGGACAAAACTTCAGCGCGCTATGGTTATGTCCTCGCACTCACTGCAGCAGAAAACTTTTCCAAGGCGCGCGAGCAAGTGCATATATTATTAAACGATGACCGTGAAAATATCGCATTTTTGCTGGCTGCGGCAAGATTGGAGTCTGCGCAAAGAAATTTCCCCGCAGCAGTCGGGATTTATCGTGAAGCACAAAGACTCTATCCGGATTACCGGCCACTGGTGATGGGTTATGCGAGGGCATTGCTTGATGCGAAGGAGCCACTTGAGGCGCGCGACCTCTTGCGCAAATACGGCCAGGATCATGAACAGGACCTTGCATATTATGATCTGTTATCACAGGCTGAGGCAGAAACCGGCTCACCTGCGGAATCCGGTATTGCCAAGGCGGAATATTATTATCTTTCAGGTGATACGCAACTGGCGATCGACCGGTTGAAGTTTGCACAACGGCAAACTGAACTTAATTATTATCAGCAGGAACGCATCAGTGCGCGCTTGTCACAACTGGAATATGAACTCGAGCTTGAGAAGGAACTCGAGCTGTAAAAAAATCAACAATCTTTTCAACTGATATAATAATGACGTGGTAAATTCAACACGCAGATTTTTTCTAAAGGCATTGATAGCGGGTTCCACGCTGCTCGTGGGTCTGGGTGGTTTGCTAAAACCTCTCATTGCGTTCGCGGAAAGGAATAAAGAGGCATTCTCTGCCAAAACCGAGGCCGAGGCCATTGCAGAATTTTTCACCAATCAGGACATCATACCCAGTGACGCAATAAAAATCGGCGTGCATGACCTGGTTGAAAATGGAGCAGTCGTGCCGGTGGAGATAAATACCGGTTTTCCTGAAGCCAGCTCAATCACTATTCTGGTTGAAAAGAATCCCAATCCCCTGATTGCAAATTTCGATTTGAGCCCTGAATGTTCAGGCTTTATTGCGACGAGGATCAAGATGGCGGAATCATCCGATATCATCGTTGTGGTTAGATCACAGAAAAAACTTTTCAGCGCCCGTAAATTTGTTGAGGTGATTGAAGGTGGCTGCGGCTAATTTCAATTATAGATAATTTATGGCGTCCAGTATAAAAATCCGCACATCGATCAAAGATGGATTGACCACTGTGCGATCCATACTCCGGCACCCGATGCATACCGGTTATGAAAAAGATCCGGAAACAGGAAATACCATTCCGGCACATTATATAGAAAAGGTCATCGTGCATCATGGTAACAAGCTCATATTACAATGTGACTGGAGCCGTGCCGTCTCCAGTAATCCCTACCTGTCTTTCATATTCTCCGGCGCGAAGGCCGGAGACACCCTCCGCATCAGCTGGTCTGATAATAAAAGAGAAAGCGATACAGCCGAGGCCATAATACAATAATCAATGAGGCCGGTTGAATTCCTGCGCATTAAACACTTTTCACTTACATGATGGTGGGTGGGTCGTGTAGGAATCGAAAATGAGAATAAATTTCAAATACAGCGAAATAATTGAATCGATATCCGCATTAATTGCTGGGGTAGGGTGCATACCCGCTGCTATCGTAATTGGTTACCAGATTTTTCAGTGGCTAAAAACAGGTGAATGGCTCCAGATGCCGTTTTACACTCTGTTTATTTGGCTAAACTTAGACCTTTCTACCATAGTAAATATGGAGTGGCATGGAGTGAAGAAAATCCTTGTCTGGATTCTAGAATTACCTTTAACGCTAATGTTGATTGTATTCGGATGTGCGCTAGCGGGCGTCTTCAAAAGCATATTCAAACCTGAACCTATGAAACACCAATGAATGAAAGTTGTCCTCTAATTTTCAGTTCAAATAGACGATCGGGATCGCTATAGTTCTTATCAACGTTAGTTGAGGCGTTAATTTTACCTGACCAATACAATAATAGTGCCCTCAAGCCCGAGGGCTAGTTACAACCAAAGGTTGTTTTCTTTTCTTTTCACCTTTCACTAATCATTATTCACTAGTCACTGTTTTTATTGGTGGGTCGGTCGCTGCCGGCACCCATGCCTCACGCGACACTCGCACTTCCCTGTGCATCGTGCAGGAATCGACAAATCTGACGGGATCAGATTTATTCGCTACATCCCTGTAGCTCACTCTTTGAGCCATCATGTTTGAACATGATGTTCAAAATCTGTTCCTGACGATTTTGTGGACGCACGCAGTGCGCCCGTCAGGGCGAGCGCCAGGGACGGTGCGAGTCAGCCTGCGACCAACACCTTTTAACCAGTTGGTCAGCTGAAAAATTCCACAATTTAATTTGATTATTTCCGGAAATGGTGGGTCGTGCAGGAATCGAACCTGCGACCAACTGGTTAAAAGCCAGCTGCTCTACCGACTGAGCTAACGACCCGTTGTTTGGAACCTGTCATGGCATCCCTGCCGATATCTCATTCGCTCCGATAACCCCCGGCCTCAACATCCTTGTTGAGTCGCTCGCCGGGAAATTCATCCACCGGATGAATTTCTGTTTCCGCCTCGCCCGACTGAGCTAACGACCCCAAAATTCAGGTAAAAGTATAAAGTTAAAAGTGACAAGTGACCCATTTTTCCTGATTATGCCTGTTGACCAGAATCAGGAAAGGCGGCGATGATACAGAAGATTATGCAGATGGCAAATCAGCTGTCTGGTAAGGTCCTGCCACGTCGAATAACTCGCCACAAGGTTTCCTTGGGGGTCTTGATTTTATCGGTTTCCGCCCTTATTTTCACGACTGCATGGGATATTTGAGGACAAAGTGTGCCAATTTACGAGTATCAATGTGATGAATGCGGGCATACATTCGAAGCCATCCAGAAAATAAATGATGCTCTTCTGAGTGAATGCCCCGCATGCGGGGAAGACAGCCTGCGCAAGCTGGTCTCTGCGGCCGCCTTTCATCTGAAAGGCACGGGCTGGTATGTCACTGACTTCAAGGAAAAACCGAAGACAAAGAATGATGCAAGGAAACCTGAAGAATCAGCAAAGGTTGACTCCGGCGTATCCGGCACTAAAAAATCCGGCGCTGATACTTCCAAACCCGTCAAGAAGGAATCTGCATCAACGACAGTTGATTGAGCCCCGGCTGTTTCAGTGAATAACGGTCTTATCACACGTCTGCTTGCGCTATATGCTGCTCACCCGTAAGATTCCGCCTTTCATTTGTAGCCGGTTATTAAAATCACTCCACTTGCCATCTGGGGAACGGCATGCGCAGCCATTATTGTGGACAACTGAATACCGTATTTCTCGATCAGGAGGTTGAACTCTGTGGTTGGGTGCATCGGCGCCGTGACCATGGTGGTATTATTTTTATTGATCTGCGCGACCGCGAAGGACTTGCGCAAATAGTCTTTGATCCGGACCGGCCGGAACCCTTTTCCATTGCTGATTCCCTCCGCAATGAATATGTAGTACGTGTCACCGGGAAGGTCAGGCGACGCCCGGAAGGTACGGTGAACAAGGACCTTGCAACCGGCGAGGTCGAAGTTCTGGCGCACAGCATTGAAATCCTGAACAAGGCGAAGACCCCGCCGTTTCAACTGGACGATGAGAATGTCCAGGACGATATACGTCTGCGTTATCGTTATATCGATCTGCGCCGGCCACAGATGCAGGACAATATCCGTTTGCGGGCCAGGGTTGCAAAAATCCTGCGCAATTTTCTTGATGATCGCGGTTTCCTTGAGATCGAAACTCCAATGCTAACCAAAGCCACGCCGGAAGGGGCGCGTGATTACCTGGTTCCCAGCCGTACCCATCAAGGCGCATTTTTCGCACTTCCCCAGTCTCCACAGTTATTTAAACAGCTACTGATGATGTCGGGGATGGATCGTTACTATCAAATCGTCCGTTGTTTCCGTGATGAAGACCTGCGTGCAGACAGGCAGCCCGAATTTACCCAGCTTGATGTAGAGACTTCGTTTATGGATGAGAAGGGAATCACTGCGCTGATGGAAGAGATGATCATCACGCTGTTCAGGGAGGCACTGGAGATTGACCTGCCCGCACCGTTTCCACGCATGACTTACAGTGAAGTTATTAATCGCTTCGGCACAGACCGGCCGGACC
>JACQHV010000123.1 GCA_016198885.1 Gammaproteobacteria bacterium | reverse complement strand
TGTTATATGAATATCACCTCAACAAAGCCAACCATGCATTATAAAGGAAGAGATCTCAGCGGATTTGATGCTGTTATTCCACGTATAGGCGCCTCTGTCACATTTTATGGCACAGCGGTTCTCAGACAGTTTGAAATGATGGGCGTCTATCCGCTTAATGAGTCCGTAGCGATTACTCGATCACGCGACAAATTGCGCGCTTTGCAACTGCTTTCACGCAAAGGTATTGGTCTGCCTGTAACTGGTTTCGCCAACAAGCCGGATGATATAGAAGACTTGATCAAAATGGTCGGTGGAGCACCGTTGGTGATCAAACTTCTGACAGGCACACAAGGTATTGGCGTGGTCCTGACCGAATCACGCGAACAGGCGGGAAGCGTGATTGAATCATTCCTGGGTCTCAAGGCCAGCGCACTTGTCCAGGAATATATCAAGGAGGCAGGCGGTTCAGATATTCGCTGTTTTGTCATTGGTGGCAAAGTGGTCGCTTCAATACAACGACAGGCAAAAGCGGGCGAATTTCGGTCTAATATCCATCGTGGGGGGACAGCAAAATTGGTAAAGATTACTTCACTTGAACGCGAAACAGCAATCTCCGCAGCAAAAACCATGGGGCTTAATGTTTGCGGTGTGGATATCCTCCGTTCCAATCATGGACCGGTAGTCATGGAGGTCAACTCATCTCCCGGGCTCAAGGGTATTGAACGTGCCACGGGCAATGACATTGCCGGGATGATCATTAAATTTATTGAAGTCAATGCTAAACAAGGAAAAACACGCACCCGCGGAAAAGGTTAATCACTGATGCGTGAGCCTATTGAAATCGGTGGTGTAATAGTCAAACCCGGTGATCGGGTAACTATAGATGTGCCCCTCTCGGAGCTTTATACGCATACTTCATTGACGATCCCGGTGCAGGTTATTCATGGCAGAAGTGATGGTCCCCGATTATTTGTTTGCGCGGCGATACATGGTGATGAGATCAACGGCGTGGAGATCATTCGTCGCGTTCTGAGACTGAAATATATGTCACAAATAAATGGAACGCTGATAGCTGTTCCTGTAGTGAATGTGTATGGTTTCATCAATCAGTCACGCTACCTTCCGGACCGGCGTGACCTGAATCGATCTTTCCCTGGATCTGAAATGGGCTCGATGGCTGCGCGTCTGTCACATGTTTTTTTGAAGGAAATTGCATCCAAATCGACACATGGTATTGATCTGCATACCGCAGCAATTCACAGAGACAATCTCCCCCAGATACGCGCATATCTGGATGATGAGGTAACCAAACGGATGGCGCATGCCTTCCCTGTACCGGTTATTCTGAATACTGATCTTGTGGAAGGATCGATGAGGCAGGCGCTTGAACAAATGGACATTTCTGTGATCGTTTATGAAGCTGGTGAAGCGCTGAGATTTAACGAGGATGCTATTCAAACAGGTGTGAAGGGTATTGTCTCTGCCATGCGTGAGCTTGATATGTTGCCAAAATTAAAATCATATAAACCGGATGTTGAGCCATTGGTTGCAGAGACCAGCACCTGGGTTCGGGCACCACAAGGTGGAATTCTGCGCGCAATAACCCAATTGGGCGCAACTGTTGAAGAAAAACAAGTACTCGGTGTCGTTGCTGATCCATTTGGTGAAAAAGAGGAAAAAGTAATTGCTTCAACTTCCGGTATAATCATCGGACGCACCAATATTCCACTTGTCAATGAAGGGGAAGCTCTGTTTCATATTGCACGCTTTAATGAAGCAGATACCGGTGCAGGTATAAAGAAAGCTTTCAAACAGGAAATGGAACCGGACACTGATCTGAAACACCAGTAAAATCGGTAGTGGCTCAGTTTGAAACCCAAAATAGAAACGATGTCATTTCGAAAGACCCTTCGTGTTGCTCAGGGCAGGCTCCGTGGCTGAGAAATCGCCGCAGGCGTCCCGAGTGTAACGAAGGACCTTCTGCTAGGCAAACTGAAGATCCCTCACATCCGTTCGGGATGACAAACTGAGCCACTACCGTAAAATCACCTGTCATCCAGGAAGATAACAAGTGTTCTATAATAGAAGATAAAAAATGAGTGGAGAGGGAACATATGCACTCAAAAAGTGAGAATTCACCAATAGCAAAACCATTTTCTCCGCCACTATTATGTGCACCTGATGACTGCAATATAGTCAAGCCAGGCGACAATGTTGTTGTTATAGGACAAGATGGAACAAGGATAAACGGGAAACTTCACAATGCAGAATTAACTCAAGAATACCTGTCAGTCGCTGTCGAAGGCCATAAAAAACCACTTCGGATTGATTATAAAACAACGAAACTTGTCAGCCTGCATGATTTCAGGCGATGGGTGCCTTTTCCACAGACATCTACTGAAAAGGACGCGTTACATTCACCCCAGGAACTGAATTTCATAATCATGTTTAAAGACGGTGATCAGCTCAAGGGAAGAACGCTCGGATACAGTACTGATAGTAATGGTTTCTATCTGTTTCCAACCCAGAAGCCGGGATATTTTATATATACCTTTATCCCGCATAGCGCCATGGCGAATTACCAGTTCGGACCAAAAATCGGCGAGCAACTCCTTGCTGATAAATCTGTCACTGCAGAACATATTAATTCTGCACTTGTAAGACAGAATGAAATACGAAAAAAACCAATTGGTGAATATCTCAGAGATCATGCACTGGTTACCATGAAAGAACTTGAACAGGCATTGCATAATCAAAAAAGCATTTCAAATATTAAACTTGGAGAGTTATTACTAAATGAGAAATTAATTACCCAGGAACAGCTTGATCTGGCTTTGAAAATCCAGGAAAAAGATCGCACAGTGCGCCTTGGTGATATTTTGATAAGACAAGGGAATTTGACGACAAAACAGATACACCAGGGCCTGGCAAGAAAACTTGGTATTCCGTATGTTGATTTAAATCAGATTGAAGTGGATATAGAAGCTTTAAGCCGGATACCTGAAAAAATCGCACGTCAGTATGAAATTCTTCCGCTGCATATATATAACAATAAAATTGTCGTCGTGACAAATGATCCACTGGACTGGAAAAAACTGGAAGCAGTCAGATTTTCCGCCAATATGAATGTTATTCCTGTCATGTCCTCAATAGAGGATATACAACTTGCGATTAATAACAATTATTCTCTTGACGTATTGGATGATTCAGTTTTAGACATGGATGAATATGATGAGGTGGAAGGTGAAGAAAATCTCCTCGTAGAGTCATCTGGTGATGATAATGTGATAGTGCGCCTGGCGAACAAGATTATTATCGATGCCTACAATATGCATGCATCAGATATACATATCGAACCCCATTCCGGTAATAAGAAAACAATCATACGCATGCGCAAAGGCGGTTCACTGATAACTTATCATGCAATATCTCCCAAACTTCGCCGTTCCCTGATCATACGTCTTAAAGTAATGGCGGATCTTGATTTGGCGGAAAAACGTATTCCGCAGGATGGCAAAATCAACTTCAGACGATTCGGCCCGGAGAAAATTGAATTGCGTGTTGCCACCATACCCACGGCAGGAGGTGAGGAAGATGTTGTGATACGTATCCTGGGGGGTGGCAAACCTGTGGCGGTAGATGATTTGCTGTTAAGTAAAGAAAATCTGGAGCTTGCAAAATATGTATTAAACAATCCTTATGGTCTGTTTTTTATATGCGGCCCAACGGGTTCGGGCAAGACAACCACGCTACATTCGTTGCTCAGCCATCTCAATACACCGGATCGGAAAATATGGACGGTTGAAGATCCCGTTGAATTCACACAAGAAGGAATACGCCAGGTTCAGGTCCAGCCCAAGATCGGACTGGATTTTGCCAGTGTGTTACGTTCATTTCTTCGAGCCGATCCGGATATCATTATGGTCGGAGAAATGCGTGATGAGGAAACAGCTTCAATATGCATTAACGCCTCCCTGACCGGGCATCTGGTGCTTTCAACATTGCATACTAACAGCGCGGTGGAAAGTGCCGTTCGTTTGCTGGAGATGGGTATGGATCCGTTTAATTTCTCCGATGCTTTGCTTGGGATATTAGCACAGCGGCTGGTCAAAAAATTGTGTCCAAGGTGTAAAAAAGCCGACGTTGCAAATAAGGATGAAGTAGATAAATTAATAAGAGAATATTGCTATGATTTTAAGCGCGTGAAAGCAATGGAGAGCCAGGAAAGCAATTCCGGCGCCCTCAAAGAAATATGGGAAAAGAAATATTTCAATGAAGAAGGCAAATTAACGTTATATAAAACTGTTGGTTGCAAGATGTGTGATCAGACAGGTTATCTGGATCGCCTGGGGCTGCACGAATTGCTGATGGCCAGTAACCAGATTACATTGGCTATATCAAGACGGGCCAGGATTGATGAACTGCTGATGATCGCATTGAATGAAGGCATGCGCACAATAACGCAGGACGGTATAAAAAAAATATTGAAGGGTTATACAGATTTACACCAGGTTCGTAAATATAGTATCAGGTTATAGTGCCTGGATTCCTTACCTATACGATGATACGCAGCCGGATCGCGATGACTTTCCTCATAGCAATCACAGGTTGTCACTGGTAATGCTGGCGGCGATGATGGCAAATTTGCTGGTTGCGGCGGCAGCCGGTGTATTGATCCCTTATACCTTTAAACCGGATCGGGCGGGACCCGGTGATGGGCAGTAGTGTGTTGCTGACCGCAGTCACGGACAGCATGGGTTTTTTCATTTTCCTTGGAATGGCAAGTCTGGTTTTAATCTAGGAACAGGATTTAGAGGATGAGATTATATCACCAGGCCTCTTCGTGATGACAAATCCGGGATTTTCAAAATCTCATCCATATGACGCTGGTTAAGTACCGGCATCAGATCAAAATAGGGACGAATTATTTCGGAGTCAATGTGCTCGAACTTATCGAAAGAACCGTCAAAATGGACTTTTCCCTCATACAGCATGACCGTTCTTGGACGCAATCTGTAAAGGAGGTCCTTGTCATGAGTAATGATAATCGTAGTCCTTTTTGAACCGTCCGGAAGTTTCATATCATGTGTGGTAAAAATCAAATCATGGATTTGTGCTGAAGTTTTCGGATCAAGTCCCGTCGTAGGTTCATCAAAAAAAATAACATAGGGATCCATTGACAGAGCCCGTGCTATGGCAAGACGTTTTGCCATACCACCCGACAATTCGCTGTGGTCATTGTCCATAAATTCCCGGTTGGCAGGTAATCCAACTGCACGTAAGGTACGCTTTGCAATTGGTAAAATCGCGTTATCCTCCAGGCCTTTGACCTCCCGCAGCCACAAGGCAATATTCTCATAAACTGTGCCTGAGAAAAGCGCGTTAGTCTGGAAAACAACCCCCCAATGTTTATGTAAATCATCAATATCAAATTCATTGAATTTTGACAGATCCTTTAATCTTCCATTTTTTCTGGAACGATCAAATACCAGAATTCTGCCTTTGTCAGGAGTGTATTGGCCCAAAATCATGTTTAAAAGGACCGATTTGCCGCTGCCGGAACCGCCAATAAT
>JACQHV010000119.1 GCA_016198885.1 Gammaproteobacteria bacterium | reverse complement strand
GCCCGGGATGCATGACGATCACATCAGGTTTGGCAACGGCAAGTTTACTCTCGGTCAGACCATACAGATTGAAATATTCCTGCTCGCTGGGCAAAAGGGCGCTGCGCATGCGTTCCCGTTGCAGCCGTAACATGACAATAACATCAACATCCTCAATACCCCTGGTGAGTTCATGAAATACATGCACGCCAAGAGTATGTATGTCCTTCGGGATCAATGTTCTCGGGCCGATAACACGCACTTCACTGACTCCCAGAGTTGACAATGCATGTATTTCCGATCTGGCTACACGTGAATGTGATATGTCGCCGACAATGGCAACCCGCAATAAGGAAAAATCCGGCTTGTGCATTCGAATAGTAAACATATCCAACATGGCCTGGGTCGGGTGAGAATGACTTCCGTCCCCGCCATTAATAACACTGATATGAGGCGCAACCTGTGAAGCAATATAATGGGCGGCACCGCTGTTTGCATGGCGCACGATAAACATATCGCAGTGCATCGCTTCCAGGGTACGCAATGTATCCAGTAGCGACTCACCTTTCTTTGTTGAAGAACTGGCTATATTGATATTGAGTATGTCCGCCGAGAGTCTTTTTGCGGCCAGTTCAAAAGTGGTGCGCGTACGGGTACTGGGTTCAAAAAAAAGGTTGGCAATGGTCTTGCCACGCAACAGTGGTACTTTTTTTACGGCGCGTTCACCGACACCGGCAAAGGATTCTGCGAGATTTAATATATCGAGAAGAAGGGAACGATCCAGACCATCTATAGTTAAAAAATGCTTAAGGCGACCATGTTTGTCGAGTTGAATATTAGTAGAATTCATTCCGCCGTTTTTATTTCCAGTGCCAGGGGCTCTGGACCGGAGAGTTTAACATGTTCGTTGTCTTTTAGTGTCATATTTTTCCCCACAACATCGGCGCGGATAGGCAATTCACGCCCGCTGCGTTCGATCAATACCGCCAGAATCACAGTTGCCGGGCGTCCATAATCAAAGATCTCATTTAGCGCAGCACGTATGGTTCTGCCTGTATGCAGGACATCATCGATGAGGATGATGTGTTGATCTTCAACATCGAAAGGCAGTTTGGATGGTTTAACACGGGGATGTACACCAATGCGACTGAAGTCATCACGGTAGAAGGCGATATTTAACTGGCCAAGCGGACTGTTTAATTTCAAAAGTTTATGTAAACGCTCGGCGATCCACACTCCTCCGGTGTGGATTCCAATCATCAGTGGGTTGTCATTAATGATGTCTTGCAATTCACCGGCCATATTGACAAGCCAATGATCGATTTCCTGGTTCATCGTATTCATTTTTTATTGTTCCTGCTCGCCAGACAGGTTTTTACCACTGTTTTCAGATAGCCAGCTTTCCAGTATTGCCTGTGCAGCGACAGGATCAAGTGGTGTTCCGTTATTCGCGCGCTGTCCGGCTTCGTAAGTAGAAAGTCTTTCATCCATGCCAAATACAGGCAGGTGATAACGCCCTTCCAGTTGACGTGCAAATTTTTCTGCGGCCAGGGTCATCTTTTGGGTCGTCCCATCCATATTTACGGGAGTGCCGACAATCAGCGCATCCGGTTTCCAGTCATCAACAAGGCGCTTGATATTTTTCCAGTCAGGTTTATTTTGATGCACATGGATGGTTTCAAGGGGGCTGGCGGTGCCAGTGATGGTTTGCCCTACTGCAACACCGATACGTTTTTTGCCAAAGTCAAAACAAAGCAGTGTTTTGATTTTCACGCGTGACCGACATCGATAGATAATTTCTCAATATCAACACCCAGAAGCGCCGCAGCAGATGCCCACCGTTTTTTAGCAGGAGTTTTGAATATAATGCTTGAATCCGCCGGTCCATTCAGCCAGGCATTTTCTTTAATTTCCTGTTCGAGTTGACCGGCCGCCCAGCCAGCGTAACCCAGAGCGATAAATGTATTGTCCGGTCCTACACCATTGGCGATGGCGCGAAGAATATCCCGTGATGTTGTAACACCGATCTGGTTGCAAACCTCAATTGAAGAATCCCATTTTTGCAACGGCTGGTGCAAAACAAAACCACGGTCCGTCTGCACCGGCCCGCCATGATATATGGGAATCTGCCCGATTTTTTTGTCCGGGGCCTCAATATCCATTTGTTCAAGTACTTCACTCAGCACCAGATCCAAAGGACGATTGATAATAATGCCCATTGCACCTTCTTCATTATGAGCGCAGATGTATGTTACGGTATGGTAAAAATTGGGATCTGCCAATCCTGGCATTGCAATAAGAAAATGGTTGGTAAGGCTGGTTGATTGCATACTAATTAGTATCCGCGCATTAAATGAAAATCACAAGCTTTGTAAAACGATGGTAGTGGATCAGTTTGAAACTCAAAAGGAAACGTTGTCATTTCGAAGACACAAACTGGCTGAGAAATCCTGTCCTTATGCAACCTGAAGATCCCTCACATCCGTTCGGGATGACAAACTGAGCCACTACCAAAACAATATTTAATACAAGTTCACATTATATCATTAGACATTATTAGATATAGTTAATTGTAATTATGGGATTGCAGAGAACTAATGAATAAAGTGAAATGGCGATGGGAGTGTAATTTTACAGGATTGTTTTTTAACAGTTACTCAAAGCGATTATTATTTAAAAATTGCCAGGTGCGGGTGATGTGCAGAATAT
>JACQHV010000129.1 GCA_016198885.1 Gammaproteobacteria bacterium | reverse complement strand
GGCGTGATTATCACAAGGTCATCCGTTCACGGCTGCAAAAACTGGCACATAAAATTGAGTTGCTTACCGGGTCATTTGGCTATCGTGTATTTGTTGACAGTGCACCCGTACTTGAAAAGGCATTGGCGCGCAACGCCGGACTTGGCTGGATTGGCAAACACAGTAATCTGATCAATCCCAAGGCGGGTTCATGGTTTTTTCTCGGTGAACTATATACTGACCTGCCTCTGCCCATGGATGAACCATTTACCCTGAATCACTGTGGTACATGTCAGGCGTGCATTGATATCTGTCCGACACGGGCCATTACCGGTCCGTATCAGGTGGATGCGCGTCGCTGCATTTCCTATCTCACCATCGAATTGCGTGGTTCCATCCCGGAGGAATTCCGGCCGCTCATCGGCAATCGCATCTTTGGATGCGATGATTGCCAGTTGGTATGCCCATGGAACAGGTTTGCAAAAAATACGGATGAAAAAGATTACAGGGCGCGTAATGGTCTGGATGCGCCAAAACTTGTTGAACTATTCAACTGGACCGAAAAGGAATTTAATCAACGCACAGAAGGATCAGCGATAAGGCGTATCGGTTATGAGTGCTGGCTGAGAAATATCGCCGTGGCACTCGGCAACGCACCAACCAGCAACGCCGTTATACTTGCACTCTCCGCCCACAGCAATCATCCCTCCGCTCTGGTGAGGGATCATGTGGAATGGGCTTTAAGTCAACATGAACAGCGCCAGTTGAATTAATTTTTCTCAAAGTATTTTTAATTATTTATGTATTACAACTTCAATCCTGAAAGTTGCCTCATTAACGTCAATTGCACGCATTTTCACCTCCTTCAAAATTTAAGGTTTTAGAGCTCTTTAATTATTTTTATCTTTTAGTATTAAAACATTCCAGCATCTCCAGCCAGGTCTATACTTTACTAGTGGGATAACTTCCTACACGGGATAGCCAGAAACCATCCGCGATACGATGCGGAAAGAACCACTTTGACGTGTGTCAGAGATACACCCGAATACACCAATAAAAGTTTTGCAGTGCAGCAGGGTGATTTAGGTACGACGCTGTTGGCCAAAGCAAAATATCCTATTGCGAAGGGAAATGTCTGGCGGCAGCATGAAATCTGATTCCGGAAAGGACGGGTACCCCCGTAGCTGCACAACATTCTTCAAACTTATCGAATGGAGGAGGACTGAAATGGCAAAGTACATTGTATTGATCAACTTTACTGATCAGGGGGTTCGCACCGTTACCGAGTCAGTCAAGCGGGCCAAAAATAGCGTGAGTACCTTCGAAAAATTCGGGGCCAAGAAAACGGCACAGTACTGGACCATGGGCCAGCATGATTTGGTTATTGTGTTGGAGGCACAGGATGACGAGACTGCGATGAAGGCGGTGCTCGCAGTGGACATGCTGGGCAACGTGCGCACGACCACAATGCGCGCCTTTACTGCGGATGAGATGGAGGCCATCACCGCCAAGCTTTGACGTGCGGTACGTATTAATTAAGAATAATTTAAGGTGTCAGAGCCCATTTAGAATTAAGCAGTCGCAGCGCCTTTACTGCCTTGACGTGTCTTGTCGAGCACGCTCATGGCAGTGGCGATAAAACCCGCGAGATCACTGGTATTCGCCGGGATAATAAGTGTGTTGCTCGCCTTGGCGAGTTGCGCAAAGGCCTCAACATATTGTTGTGCCACCTTCAGGTTGGCCGCATCCATACCGCCTTTTTCACCGATTGCTTCGGCCACCGCACGAACACCGGCTGCGGTCGCCTCTGCAATGAGTTTGATCGCAGTGGCATCGCCTTGTGCCTTGTTGATCGCCGCCTGTTTTTCACCTTCCGACGTCAGGATTGCTGCTTGCTTCTGACCATCGGCAAGGTTGATCTCTTCCTGGCGTTCACCTTCGGACTTGGCAATCAAGGCACGCTTCTCACGTTCGGCAGTAATCTGGGCCTGCATTGCGTGCAGGATGGCATCTGGCGGTGTTAGGTTCTTTATCTCGTAGCGCAAGACCTTCACTCCCCAGTTACGTCCGGCTTCATCAAGTACGCCCACTATCTGATGGTTAATGACGTCACGGGATTCAAAGGTCTTGTCGAGTTCCATCTTGCCGATCTCGCTCCTGAGTGTCGTCTGCGCAAGCTGCGTGATCGCCATCAGGTAATTTTCACTGCCGTAGGAGGCCAGGCGTGGATCAGTGACCTGATAGTAGATGATGCCATCTACGGACAATTGAGTATTGTCCTTGGTGATGCATGTCTGCTCCGGTACATCAAGAGGCACTTCTTTCAACGAATGTTCATAGGCAACACGGTCCATGAAAGGGATAATCAGATTCAGGCCCGGTTCCAGGATGGCATAGAAACGGCCCAACCGTTCGACCACCCAGGCCTGCTGCTGGGGAACGATTCGCACACCTTCGATCACAAAAATTGCCACTACAGCAATGAAAAAAATCCACACGGCGTAATCCTTGGTCAGAGGAAAAAACCATGCAGCAATCGAGATTACGAAAGCGATTAATAATTTGATGAACATATCAATCTCCCTTGTATTTTCCCCCGGATTCTAGACTGGCCGGGTTTTTGTGACGGTGAGTGTGTTTCTGTCAGTCGCAAGTATATAAAGCGAACTGCCTGGTTCAATCTGGGCATCGCCTTCAACTTTGGCCTCCCATGGCGCGTCGCGATATTGTACTCGTGCAATACGTGCACCCTGATCCACCCAGGCCTCGAATTTTACCGGCTGGGCGAAATCAATGGATTGCATTTGTTGCTGCGCATTCCTGATTCGATAAACGTGTACCAGGTAGGAACCCATTGATGCAACCACTGCGGTTGCGATCACCTGGATCGGAAATCCCTGCCCGAGGTACGCTACCGCCGCGCCACCGAAAGCGGCGATGCCGAGCACCAGCAGGTAGAAGGTGCCGGTAAGCAGTTCCACAATCATCAGGCAAAAACCAATCAGCAACCAGACAATATAGTTGTCCACAGATAATTTCCTTTATGTAAAAACAGCTATTTTATAAATCGGATGGCGTATGGATAGCGATAACGCACACCGTCATTGGCCTTGATTGAGGCGATTATCAGTATAACAATCTGAAACACAGCCAGAATACCCATTAATACGAGTCCAATAACGATAAACATCAGGACAAAAGAAATAATAAAGGCAATCAACATGGTGATCTGAAAGTTGAGGGATTCCTTCCCCTGATCATCCACAAACGGCATCTCATCCTTCTTGATCAGCCAGATAATAAGCGGCCCAAGTACATTTCCCAATGGAATGATAAATCCTGCAAAGGCCGTCAGATGACACAACATCCCCCACATACGTTCATCTTTGTTTGTTACATCGCTGGTTCCCATTGTCTGGTTCATGGATCGTCTCCCCTCTTGATATTACCCGCTTGAGTAAATGTCAGATTAAACATAACGTCTGCCACTGGCAATCATCAAAAATACCGGCAGACACCATTTTATTCATGTAACAGCCTGCTCCAGAAAGATTAGCACCTGTCAATTCCTCTTTCATGCCAGTGCAGGACATTGAGAGCCATTCGTTATCTATGCAATGTGGCTATCAACGGCGCAATCAGGTAAAGTTGCGCCCTCTGACAGGATTGTTACGCAACATACTGAAAACCCTATGACTGACTACATTATTGCCCCATCGATTCTGTCCGCCGACATGGCCAGACTCGGACAGGAAGCTGAACAAGTGCTGGCTGCAGGCGCGGATTTCATCCATGTGGACGTGATGGATAATCACTACGTGCCCAATCTGACCTTTGGCCCGGTGGTTGTGGAAGCACTACGCAATTTTGGCATCAAGGCCCCGCTTGATGTGCATCTGATGATAAAACCCGTGGATCGCATCATCCCGGATTTTGCGAAAGCCGGCGCCAGCTATATTACCTTCCACCCGGAGGCCAGCGAGCATGTTGACCGGACCGTGCAGCTCATCCGTGATCACGGTTGCAAGGTGGGTCTGGTATTCAATCCGGCAACCCCGTTGGATTACCTCAATCATGTCATTGACAAGCTGGATATGATTCTATTGATGTCAGTCAACCCCGGGTTTGGCGGCCAGTCGTTTATCCCCAGTGCCTTCGACAAACTCCGGGAGGCGCGCAGGATTATAGATAACAATGAACTTAACATCCGACTTGAAATCGACGGTGGTGTCAAACTGGACAATATCCGCAATATTGCCGAGGCGGGCGCGGATACCTTTGTTGCAGGATCGGCAATCTTTGGCAGTGATGATTACAAGGCAACCATCAAAAACATGCGTGCCGAGCTGGCAAAGACAAACATAAAATAATTTTTCTGTAATCATCTCTTCTGACAATGGCATTAAGAAAACCTCAAATGGTTCTGCTCGATGTGGATGGTACGCTGGTTGATACCGCTCCTGATCTTGCCTATTCAATTGACTGCATGTTGCAGGAAATCGGTCTTCCAGAACGTGGCGAGGAGAAGGTCCGTACCTGGATCGGTAACGGGATCGAGCAACTGGTGAAATGTGCTTTGACCGACGGTATTAATGGAGAGCGGGAGAATGGTTTATATGAAATAGCATACCCCATTTTTCTTAATATCTATACTGTCAATGCCTGCAAGCGCAGCCGTGTTTATCCCGGTGTGGAGGAGGGCCTGAATTATCTGAAGGAAAATGATTTCAAACTTGGTTGTGTGACCAACAAACGCAAGCAGTTTACCGAGATGGTGTTAAAGACACTCGGCATCTTCAACGATTTTGGAATCGTCATCGCAGGAGATACATTACCCAGAAAAAAGCCGGACCCCATGCCTTTACTGCACGCCGCTGAATTTTTCAGTGTAAAACCTGAAGCAGCCCTGATGGTCGGTGATTCAAGAAATGATGTCAGTGCTGCACGCGCCGCCGGTTTTCAAATTGTATGCGTGTCCTATGGGTATAGTCCCGGCGAAGATATTCGCTGTGCGAATCCTGACGCCGTGGTGGATTCCCTCGCAGAATTGCCTGTATTGTTAAATACATAACAAATCATGACTCCCGAACAGTTTAAAAAATTTTCTGCCGGTGGTTACAACCGTATACCACTGATGCGAGAGGTGCTGGCCGATCTTGAAACACCACTGAGCGCCTACATGAAACTGGCGAACTCTCCCTTTTCCTACCTGTTTGAATCCGTGCACGGTGGTGAGAAATGGGGCCGTTACTCGATTATTGGACTTTCATCCAATACTATCCTGCGGGTTCATGGCAACAAACTTACTATAGAGGAGAATGGCCGGATCATCGAGAATAAAGAGACTGATGATCCCTTGCAGGATATTGAGAATTTCATAAAACAATTTCACGTGCCCGAACGAAAAGGTATTCCACGTTTTGCGGGCGGGCTCGTCGGTTACTTTGGTTATGATTGCATCCGTTATATCGAACCACGACTTGCCAATAATAAGGATGATCCATTGAAGTGTCCGGATATTCTGTTGATGGTTTCGGATCAGCTTGTAGTATTTGATAACTTGAGCGGGAAATTGCACATCATCGTGCACGCCAATCCTGAAGAGCACAATGCCTACCAAAAAGCGCAACATGAACTCGAACAATTAACGCGAAAATTGTCAACGTTGGCTGTGCGCCAACCTGAAACATCAACACGTACCGTTAACGAAGATGATTTTGTCTCCGGATTTACACAGAAAAAATTTGAACGCGCTGTTGATGAGATCAAAAACTACATTGTCGAAGGCGATGTAATGCAGGTTGTATTATCTCAGCGGTTATCGATTCCATTTAAATCTGCGCCGATAAATTTATACCGTGCATTGCGTTGCCTGAACCCTTCCCCCTATCTGTTTTACATACACCTTGATGATTTTCACATTGTAGGTTCCTCGCCTGAAATCCTGGTCCGTTTGGAAGACGGCATCGTTACAGTACGGCCGATAGCAGGCACCCGTCCTCGCGGCACCACGGAAGCGGAAGATCTGGCCCTGGAAAAAGACCTGCTGCAAGATCCCAAGGAACTCGCCGAACATCTGATGCTGATTGATCTCGGGCGCAATGACGTCGGTCGTGTGTCGGAGATGGGTAGTGTGGCACTGACTGATAAGATGATTATTGAGCGTTACTCTCATGTTATGCATATTGTTTCAAACGTCACTGGCAAACTGAAAAAGGACAAGACAGCAATGGATGTCCTGCGTGCGACATTCCCTGCCGGCACGGTGTCCGGTGCGCCCAAGATCCGCGCTATGGAGATCATCGATGAGCTGGAGCCGGTCAAGCGGGGTGTTTATGCCGGTGCCGTAGGATATCTCTCCTGGGCTGGAAATATGGATACTGCGATCGCGATTAGAACAGCCGTCATCAAAAATAATACGCTGCACATCCAGGTGGGTGCAGGCATTGTTGCGGATTCCGTTCCTCACCGGGAATGGGATGAAACCATGAACAAGGGACGTGCCATGTTCCGCGCAGTGACAATGGCTGAATACGGACTAAATTCTGGCGGTGAAAATCGCTCATAATCCGGAAATTACACGAGATACGCTTCGCGAGATAAGAGATACATAACTTATGCTTCTGATGATCGACAACTACGATTCCTTCACCTACAACCTGGTACAGTATTTTGGCGAACTGGGTGAGGATGTGCATGTTTACCGTAATGATCAGATTACCCTGGATGAGATTGAAAACCTGTCTCCTGAACACATTGTGATCTCGCCGGGCCCCTG
>JACQHV010000116.1 GCA_016198885.1 Gammaproteobacteria bacterium | reverse complement strand
TTGCGGGTAGGCGTCAGATCACATTGGACATTATGAACGCCCTTGCCGACCACAACCTGGATGCGATTGGCCCGCTTGCTTAACACGACGACATCCATCGCCTGCCCACTCTCGGTAACAACCACCTTTATTACTTCATCTTTCATTAGATTATTAGTCACACCATTGTAAATGTTATTTCAAGAACTCTGAACTTACCTTGATTCTTAGAAATGACAAAAACGGTTTAATCGTGCCTAACTCCGTTCTGTCATTTCGAGCATAGCGAGAAATCCTTGTCTACACCTCAGGGAAACACCTCCTCCGGCGGATTTCTCCCTCCGTCGAAATGACAAAAACGGCTTGATTAGAGTATATCGTTAATAAAAAACCCGCCTGATGTGCAAGGAAGCACAAATGCCGCGGGTGCAAGGATGCGCAGGAACGATGGAACGGGTTTTTGAAAATTAATGTGTTGTTAACTTACCGGCTTCCAGGTCCCGTCCAGTTGCCGGCAGGCAGTGCCTTCGATCTGTTCATACTCTCCCTCCACATAGATCGTCTGGGTAAATTCACGGCAGGGGACACCGTCCACTGAGGTATATGTCTTTGTCGGGGTGATTTCTCCGGAATGTCCGGTATCCGGGTTGACCCAGCTTGAAGTCTGGCCGGTCTTTTGTGTTTCCAGCGCATCCTGTGTGGTATCGTAATGATATTGTTGATCCTGGCAATCCAGTGATTTACCGATCCTGTTTCCCAGAAAACCGCCCGCCACTACACCTGCGCCAATGGCGATTTTGTTGCCTGTCCCGCCACCAAATTGTGAACCAACCAGTCCACCCAGCGCAGCGCCTGCCAGCGTACCAATGATTTCACCACCGCCAGTCTGCTCCTGATTGCATTCAGCATAGACATTACTGCTGAGCACAAAAAACGAGACCAACCATAATAGCCGCATAATAGAATTCATATCATTCACCTTTCACTTGATCATCTTTAAGGATCAATAAGCGTTTGTTCTAATCACAATTTTAGACTAAATATTTCAAATAAACCGCATTTTGTAACTATAAAGTCTGTATGTCCTTCCTGACCTGTGATTGTTTACACGATTTTCCGGGGGGACACCAGAATTCCATCTTCATCTGCATAAATATAATCACCAGGCTTGAATGTTACTCCTGCAAAAGCGAGTGGGATCTCTCGCTCACCTGCTCCTATTTTCACGCTCTTGCGCGGGTTTGTGTTTAATGCCTTGATACCGATATCAATCATGGCAATCACAGCAGAATCACGAATGCAACCGGACACAACAATACCCTGCCAGCCATTGTCTTTTCCCACCTGTGCAAGCAGATCACCTATCAAAGCACAACGCAGTGATTCACCGCCATCAACGACCAGCACTTTTCCTATACCCTGTTCTTCAAGCGCGGTACGCACCAATGAGTTGTCTTCAAAAACCCTGACCGTAGAGATTTGTCCATAAAATTTCTTCTTGCCACCAAAATCCTTAAAAATGGGCAACGCAACCTGAACCTTATCAGCATGCTCATCATATAAATCTGCAGTAGCAAAACTCATTGTGAATTTCCTTAATTCAGATTTGAATAATATTCAGGCCTGCGGTCTGCCAGAACTTCATTCAATGCAGTAATGCTTTTATCCCGCGCAAGAGCCGGATCAATTTCCATGATATAAAGTTCCTCACGCTGCGATTGTGCGCGATGTATTAACGTGCCGCCGGGGGCGACTATCTGACTCCGGCCTGTAAATTTGAGATTGCCGAAAGGTCTCTTGTCAAAACCAAAGCGATTGGTAGTGATCGCATAGACCTTGTTTTCAAGACACCGTGTCAACATGGTTTGTTGACAATAGGCCAGAACAAGATTTGACGGGTGACAAATAATATCTGCATTCTGCAAGGCAAGCACACGTGTAACCTCGGGAAAGGCCCAGTCAAAACATACCATGATACCAATCCTTGCATCCTGGATATGGTTAATCTGCAACGGGATATTCCCGTCATCAAACCAGTTTTTTTCTTCGTTAAAGAGATGCAGCTTGCGGTAAATATGTTCAATCCCCTTCGGACCTATTAATAAAGCACTGTTAAAGTATTTATCTTTTTGTTTCTCGGCGAATCCGGTGACAAGATGAAAATTTCTGTCCCTGCATAACGCACTCAGGGAATCAATGGTGATTGAATTATCAGGATCCTCGGCCAGTGATTTAACTTCCTGCCGATCTTTAAAGTAATAACCGGTAAAGGCAAGTTCAGGCAGCACAATCAGATCAGCGTTGACGTCTTCAAGCGTTTTAACGACCTTATTCAGATTATGCCTGATCTTTCCGAATAACGGTCTGAATTGATAATAACCGACTTTCATACCCTAGCCACTAGCTACTAGCCATAAGTTATAAGTAGAAAAAGTCATTTCATAAATCTTACACATCTAGTTGCTAGTTGCTTATTGCTTTTTTTTTGGACGTTTCCAGTTTTTGATCGATTTCTGTTCCACCCTGCTGATTGCAAGCACGCCTTTTTTAACATCCCTGGTGATCGTTGTTCCTGCAGCAATGGTAGCGCCTGAACCCACTTTAACAGGTGCGATCAGTTGCGTATCTGATCCAATAAATACATTATCTTCTATGATGGTCTTGTGTTTATTCGCTCCGTCATAATTGCAGGTAATCGTCCCAGCGCCGATATTGACATCCCTGCCTACTTCACTGTCACCGACATAACTTAAATGATTGATCTTTGTCCCCTTGCCAATCAGCGATTTCTTGATCTCGACAAAATTACCAATATGTACATTCTCATCCAGTTCAGTTCCCGGACGTATGCGTGAGAAGGGACCAATCCGGCATCCTGAACCAATTATGGCGTTCTCGATTACACAATTCGGCAGAATTTCAACATTATCAGCAATGATTGTGTTTTTGATACAGCAATTCGCGCCTATGGAAACATTCCTGCCGATCTTCAGACGGCCTTCCAATAGAACATTAATATCAATCAGGGTGTCTTCCCTGATTTCCAGATCGCCTCTCAAATCAAACCGGGATGGGTCCATGATAGTCACGCCTTTGCGCATTAACTGGTGGGCCTGTATAAATTGATAATAGCGCTCAATCTCTGCCAGTTGTGCGCGATTATTGACACCTTTTATTTCCATCGCTGAACCAGGTTCTATTGTATTTATACCAATTCCTTCCTTGACTGCCATCTCGATAATATCAGTCAGATAAAATTCATTTTTGGCATTTTTGTTATCAAGTGCATTAACCCAGCGTTTGAGTGATTTCACTTCCATCACCATCATGCCGGTATTGATTTCCGAGATGGATTTTTCATCACCATTTGCGTCTTTTTCTTCAACGATACGAACGACCCTGCCCTTTTTATTACGGATAATGCGTCCATAACCTGCAGGATCATCAATCGTTGCAGTCAACAAACCAAAGCCGGTTTCCCTGGCCGCATCGACGAGTTGTTTCAATGTGGCAGAGGTGATCATCGGGACATCGCCGTTCAGGATCATGACAAGGTCATTATCAGGGATTTCCGGCATGGCCTGTTCCACGGCGTGACCTGTGCCAAGTTGCTTCGCCTGTTTTATCCAGGTAACTGGAAGATGTTCGTGTTGCGTCCTGATTTGTTCACCGCCATATCCGTATACGATCAGAATATCACGGTGCTTGAGCGCACTTGCGGCATTGTACACATGCTCGAGCAGGGTCCTGCCCGCCAGCCGGTGTAATACCTTCGGCATGTCTGAACGCATACGGGTGCCTTGCCCCGCAGCGAGAATAATAATACTTAGACTCATTGCGATATGGTATCCGATAACTCAAACAATCATAAGCCTTGGACAGGAATGTGATTGGTGATTGGTGATTAGTGACTAGAACCTATCTCAAAATTTATTTCCTCCTCCCTTGGCGGGAGGGGGCGAGGGGGTGGGGGGA
>JACQHV010000122.1 GCA_016198885.1 Gammaproteobacteria bacterium | reverse complement strand
TTACAAGTTACAAGTTACAAAAAGGGCGTATTAAACCGATCAAAGCCAAATCCGTCAAGTTGAACAATCATTCCTTCGGAGGTACATATTCCTTTGGTCTTTCAGAACCTTCTCCGAAGAAAAATTTTTCCATTTCTTCTTCCAGAAACTTGCGCGCTTTAGGTTCAATAGGGCTAAGGCGATATTCATTGATCAGCATGGTCTGATGAGCGAGCCACATCCGCCAGGCCTCCTGCGAGATATTCTCATAAATGCGCCGTCCCAGTTCGCCGGGATAAGGCGGCACTCTTAATCCTTCCGCATCTCTGTCTAATTTTATGCAATGTATTGTTCGACCCATGTTACTTCTCCAAAGGGTGACAAGTAATTTCCTTTAATATTTTTTTTACCGGCGCTGCCATGCCTAACCGCTGATTCGCCCCCGGCATATACCAGCAATACCGGCTCTGATCATTAACAATGTTTTTCATACAATTTACCTGGACATGAACAGGCATGATATCAAGATGAAAATGACTGAAGGTATGTCGTATGGATGATTGATATTGTATCGCATCAATGGAATAACCAAACTGTTTGTTAACCCAGAGTTGAATATCGTCCTTTGGAGAACATTCCGGGAATCCCCACAGGCTGCCCCACACTCCGCTGGGGGCGCGTTGTTCGAGCAGGATTTCTCCCTGATCATTTTCCAGAATGGCAAATACCGTCTTGCGCACCGGTAACATCTTCCTTGGTTTTGGAGTGGGGAACTCATGCTGGTTGGCCTGTATTCTGGCAATACACTCCTTCCTGACGGGACATTTATCGCAATGTGGATTCCTGCGTATGCAGATCATCGCACCCAGATCCATGATGGCCTGGGTATATTGCGCAACATTATCATGCGGCGTATACCGTTCTGCCAGTATCCATAATTGCCTTTCAACTTCAGTTGTTCCAGGCCAACCTGATATGGCATGAAAACGCGTCAATACACGTTTGACATTTCCATCGAGTATGGGACGTCGCTCATTGCAGGCGAGAGCGAGGATTGCGCCAGCCGTTGAACGGCCAATCCCGGGCAGAGAAACCAGCGTGTCAAAATCAGTTGGAAAACTCCCGTCATATTCATGTGCAATTATCTTCGCTGTGCAGTGCAGATTTCTTCCCCGTGCGTAATAACCAAGCCCGGCCCAGTAATGCAACACCTCATCAAGATCCGCCGCGGCAAGTGTTCCAATATCAGGAAAGCGTTTCGTAAATCGTATGAAATAGGGAATAACGGTGTTCACCCGGGTCTGTTGCAGCATGATCTCGGAGACCCATACTCGATACGGTATGGGATCAAGTTGCCACGGCAAATCTTGTCGTCCGTGTTTCTGAAACCACCGCACTACCTGTTGCGTAAAGTTCTTTGATTCAACCGTCATGGACAAGCATTTCCAGTTGATCAATTGTTTCCCTGGTTTCGTTCAGCATTTTATTTTTGACTACCCAAAGATTAACCGCATGGGGATAGCAAATGCCAACAACTGCGCTATCATATCGCCAATCAAGAATACTTTTTACAGCCCCAGAGCTTCGCCGAGTCCTTCAATATCTTCCTGCAATTGTTCTACCGGGTCTTTCTTTTTCTTCTTTTTCTTTGTTTCCTGCGTTGGCGCCGCTTCTTCTTGCTGAGTCTCTTGCGTTGGTGTTACTTCTTGTTGTTGGGGCTCTTGCGGTGTGGCAGGTTGCTGTGGTACAGATTCCTCTGTTGTGGTTACACCCGGTATCTCAATACCCAGTGACTCGCCAATTTTTTTCTTAACATCTTTCTCTATTGTCTTCTTGATTGCTGCCTTGGCAAGTTCTCCATAATCTGGTTGACATGCTGATGCAATAGCATTCAATTTACCCTGACACCTTATAGGTATTTTATAACCACCAACATTGTAACGTTCCACACCACGGGTCTCTGTGGTTTCAATCACAGCAACTTCCATATCGTACTTGATGGTATCATTATGCAAATTGGCAAGGACCCCGTTGCCAGTTACCTTGAATCCTGGCGACGTCATCAACAGGTCTTTGTTTTTGACAATACCGCTGTTGATATCCAATGTCCCGGTAAGCTGGTCGAACAAGGTTTCTCCCCCCTGCTTCACCTGACCGAACTGTTTACCTTCAAGCAATATCTCAGCTTGTTCAAGCGTTTTGCGAACATCTATACCTCGCAAGACGCCTTGCTTGACACTGAATTGTCCTTGTCCGGTTAGCGCTTGTTTGAGTTCGATAACATTGCCACCCGTCGTGCTCAGCTGGGTGGCGGATAAATCAGCAATACCTGCGAGCTGACTTTCCGGCTGCTGCGTATAATCTTTGATAAGAGGTTCCAGTTGCACACCATGCAATTGGCTGCTGAGTTGTAACTGGGGCAATTTACCCTTGGCATCAAGAGCAATAACACCCTGATATTTACCCTCATATAAATCAGCAGTTACTGGATTCAGCCGGATATCCCCATCCCTGGCAAGAATACTCACTTTGACATTATTCAAACGCGCATTGGATAACACTAACTGGCCAATCTGCAGGTCGCCGTTGATTTTGAGTGTCCTCAGAGTCTCGAGTGGTAGTTCAGTGGCGGCCCCCACTGCCGTTTCAGGGGTAACAGGTTTGGCCGGTTTGTCCTTTGCCGGTGGTGGAAGATATCTGTCAGCATTGATGGAGTCGATACCAATCCCGAACTGAATATCCGGCTGGGTAAAATGTGCTACAGCCAAATTGCCATTGAGTTTTGTATCGTCCAGTTGAAGCGCCAGATTTTTTAAACTCAGGTTGTCTGTATTGCCCGAGAACCCGGTTTTCAATGCAACTTTGCTCAATACGTTTTTATCTGCGGTTTCAGGCAAGGTCTGATTTAATTGTTGTGCAAGTTTGCGCAGGTTGAACTCGGCCACAGTCAGATCACCAGTGAAACCGGGTTTCTCAAGGATCTGGGTGGCATTGATATTGCTCAATACATTGAGACCCAGCCCGGTGACGGCCAGATTGCTGACAGTGAGTGTTTGTTGTTCAAGATTCGCGCGAGTATTGGCTCTCAACGTGGCATCGACCGGTGAATTGGGAATTTGTTTGCCGGCCAGAGTGGCCTTGACCTCCAGCGGACTGAGTGTGATATCACTGCGGCTTCCATTGATACCGGCATCGACAGAAATTTTCTGCAGGACTTCACCGAGCGATCCTTGTCCGAATGCAGTCAGTACACCGGACAGTTGTTCACCCCCGATGGATAATTTGCCATCAATACTGCCTTTGTTACTATTAATATCTATTGCTGTTAAGTGGCCGTTTGCTGAAAATCCAAGCGCCTTTGCTGCCAGGGTGGACACAGTGATATTGCCGGATTTCAGATCGGCATCAAAATCAGCTGATACGTTAAAAGTCTTGTCAGAAACCTTCGCCAATTGATCAGCGAACTCCTTGAGTTTTGGCTTCTCACCCCCCTGGAATTGTCCGGCAATTTGCAACAAGGCAGGCAAGTCCGTGCCGGATGCATTCAGCTTGCCTTTAAACGCTGGTGTTTTGGATTGGATTTGACTGGCATCCATTTGGCCCTTGATCGATGCGCCTAATAGTTGCGCATCCAGATCAGAAACTTTTATATTTCCCTTCTCAAGATCGGCGTCGAAATCTGCAGACACGTCAAAGGTCTTGTCAGAAACCTTCGACAATTGTTTTCCCAATCCCTTGAATTTTGGTTCCTCACCGCCCTCAAATTGTCCGGCAACCTGTAACAATGCAGGAAGGTCCGGACCTGAGGCTTTCAGTTTGCCTTTGGCGGACGGTGTCTTGCTTTGAATATTACTCGCATCAATCTGGCCATTGATTGTGGCACCGAGCAACTGCGCATTCAGATTGGAAACCTTGATATTGCTTTTCTCCAGATCGGCATCAAGACTGGTCTTGATGTCAAAGGATCGGTCTTGCAAACCGGCCAGTTGACCCGCAAGAGGTTCGATACCCGCCACTTTGAACAACAACGCAAGGTCATTGCCCTTGGCATCGATTTTGCCATTGACCACAGGAGTTTTGGTCAGGATTTTGCTTCCATTGATATTACCTGAAACATTCATACCGAGGCCTTGCAGTGTCATGTTGTTCATGGCCAGTGTCTGCTTTTCAAGATTGACCTGGGTATCCGCATTCAGCGCAATTTCCGCTGGAGAGTTCGGGATTTGCTTGCCTGCAAAAATGGCTTTAACCGCCAGCGGATGCAGCACGATATCACCGCCCGCGCCACTGACCCCGGCATCTATATTCACCTTCTGCAGGACTTCACCCAGCGCCTTCTGATCAAAGGCCGCCAGCACTTCTGCAAGTTTTTCACCCTGTAATACAAACTTGCCATCCACCTTGCCCTGCTTGGAGTTCATGTCTTTGGCGGCCAACTGGCCTTGTAGAGTAATGCCCAAGGTTTTTGCAGTCAGCGTGGGAACCTGGATATTGCCTGATCCCAGATCGGTATCAAACTCTGCCCCAATATCAAAGGATTTATCCGCCACTTTGGCCAGGCGTTTGCCATATTCCTGCAGCTTTGGCTCCGTGCCGGTCTCAAACTGGCCGATGACCTGCAACAAGGCCGGTAAATCCGGTCCTGTTGCCTTCAACATGCCCTTCGCTGAGGGAGTCTTGCTCTGGATATTGTCCGCCTCCACCTGTCCCTGGATAACGGCACCCATCAATTTTGCATCCAGGTTCGTTACCTTCACACTTTCCTGTTCCAGATCAGCTTCCAGGTTCAGTTTCATATCCACTGAACGATCATCCAACCGGGTAAGTTCGCCGGCGGTCTTGGGATCAATGAGCTGGAGCAGTTTAGCAAGATCATCACCTTTGATGGCGAGCTGCGCCTTGACTTGCGGTGTACCGGAGCTGATCCGGCCTGCCGTCAACGCGCCTGTAATGCTGGTATCCAGAACATCCAGACTCAGATCACTGATGTAGGCGGCGTCTTCTTTAAGGTTGGACTCGACGGCGGCCTTGAATACCAGATCAGCTGACCCGCCGGGGACGTTTTTGCCGGTCAGTTTTGCTGTCAGATCAATAGGTTTGAATGAATACTGTCCAGCGTTGAGGTCATAATTCAAGGTGCCCTTGAGATTCAAATCACTTTGCAGCGCTGGTTTATTGGCTTCTGCCTTGAAACCCATGGCAAGATTGATCGGCTCGCCATAACTCAGTTCACCTGTGGTCATATTCAGACCGGATATTTTGATCTTCTGATCAGCATTCTGGTCGTGCCAGGTGATGAGGCCATCTTTAATATCCACACCCCCCAGGATCACAGCGGCCAATTGTAATGGTTCTGACGTCTTTTCCGCTTCCTCCGGGGTTTGTTTACCTGTCAGATCCTCCCAGTTTCCAACCCCTTCTTTGTTTTTTGCCAGATTTACCTGCAAACCGTGCAACCGGAGAGTATCCAGCTCATACAGCTTTTTTAAGAGCGGCATGGTCTTGATACGCACGGCGATGAGATCCGTATGGAGAAAAGGCGTGTCACCGAAACCCCTGGCATTACCAAGAGTAATTCCCTCTGCTTCCAGCCCAAGCCAGGGGTAATATGTCAGTGAAAGATCACCTGTCAGTGCCAACTTCCGGCCGGTCTCTTCTTCCACCTTGGTAATTATAAAATCCTTGTAATCATTAGGATCAATAATGAGGATCGCCCCTACGACAGAGACAACAACAGCCAATACCAATAACAGAGTAAGGCCAAGCAATAATTTGATTAATTTACCCATTCTTAAACATCCTCATTCCTTAATTATTGACCTTAATCTGTTCGAGACGTTTCCGTCCGTGCCTGACTGCCTCTTTAATCTGTGCAGGTGCGGTACCGCCAATATGCTTGCGTGCAGCGACAGATCCTTCCAGGGTTAGACATTCAAATACGTCATTTTCAATATTTGCGTTGAATTTCTGCAATTCATTGAGTGTTAATTCCGACAATTCCTTTTTAAGTGTTAAAGCGTACTGCACGGCCTGTCCCACAATGGCATGCGCATCCCGGAAGGCAATCCCTTTACGCACCAGGTAGTCCGCGAGATCGGTGGCAGTTGCATAACCTTCTTGCGCGGCCTCGCGCATGGTATCAGCCCGGACCGAGATTGCAGGGATCATGCCGGCAAAGGCCTGCAAGCACGCCTTCACCGTATCGATCGTATCGAACAGTGCCTCTTTATCTTCCTGGTTATCCCGGTTATAGGCGAGTGGTTGTGCCTTCATCAGTGTCAGCAAGGACATCAGGTGACCATAGACACGTGCGGTTTTGCCCCGCACGAGTTCAGGAATATCCGGATTCTTCTTCTGCG
>JACQHV010000124.1 GCA_016198885.1 Gammaproteobacteria bacterium | reverse complement strand
GGATTACAGATGATGCCTTTGAAGTCGTGAATGACCCGGAGGTGAAAATCATCATCGAATTGATTGGTGGTTACTCGCCGGCACGGGAACTGGTGCTCAAGGCCATAGATAAAGGTAAACACGTTGTGACCGCAAACAAGGCACTGATCGCAAAATATGGCAATGAGATCTTTGCCTCCGCCCAGAAGAAAGGCGTGATGGTGGCTTTTGAAGCGGCTGTGGCGGGAGGTATACCCATCATCAAGGCAATTCGCGAAGGACTCGCAGCCAATCAGATACTGTGGGTGGCAGGCATCATCAATGGTACCAGCAATTTCATTCTTACCGAGATGCGGGAAAAAGAAAGGGATTTCGACGATGTTCTTAAGGAAGCCCAGGCCTGTGGTTATGCAGAGGCAGACCCCACTTTCGATGTGGAAGGCATAGATGCTGCCCACAAGCTTACGATTCTTGGCTCCATTGCCTTTGGTATTCCGTTGCAATTTGAAAAAACATATACCGAAGGAATTACGAAGATAGAACAGCAGGATGTGTCCTATGCAGGTGAATTGGGATACCGCATCAAGCACCTTGGCATCACGCGCAAGACAGACAAGGGGATCGAGCTGCGCGTTCATCCCACCCTGATTCCTGAACGCCGGCTGATTGCCAATGTGGACGGGGTGATGAACGCCGTGGTTGTGAAAGGCGATGCCGTTGGGCCGACCCTTTATTATGGGGCCGGTGCGGGTTCTGAACCCACCGCATCCGCTGTAATTGCTGATCTAGTGGATGTTGTACGTGCACTGACAAGTGATCCAGAAAACCGTGTCCCGCATCTGGCCTTCCAGCCTCATCAACTGTCTGATATGTCAATCCTTCCCATGGATGAGGTGGAAACAGCCTATTACCTGCGCATGCAAGCAATTGATCGCCCGGGTGTACTCGCGGATGTTACGAAAATTCTGGGTGATGCGGGCATCAGTATTGAGGCGATACTACAGAAAGAGCCTGTTGAAGGCGCAAGCCATGTGCCGGTAATCTTCCTGACCCAGCGTGTTCGGGAAAAATTTATGAATAAGGCCATCAAGCAGATAGAAAAGCTGGATAGCATTGATGGCAAAGTCATGCGTATCCGCATGGAAACACTGGCTTAACACAAGTGAATAGTGATTGGTGATTAGTGATTAGTATATCGAGATGAGTAAATCACGACGCAAAACCAATCACCAGTCACCATTCACTAGTCACTAATCCCTAACATCATGACTTTCAGGCAACGTTACACAGGATTAATAGAACGCTACCGCGACCGGCTCCCGGTGCATGATGATACGCGCATCATCAGTCTGGGGGAGGGCAATACACCTCTCATACGTCTGCATAACATCCCGAGTCTTTTAGGCAAGGATGTCGATATCTATGTGAAGTACGAGGGTCTGAATCCGACCGGATCATTCAAGGATCGTGGCATGACCATGGCGGTGACCAAGGCCGTAGAAGAGGGATCACGGGCTATTATCTGCGCTTCCACCGGAAATACCTCGGCCTCGGCTGCTGCCTATGCTGCGCGCGCGGGGATTACCGCATTCGTATTGATCCCCGAAGGCAAGATAGCACAAGGTAAATTGGCACAGGCCATGATGGAAGGCGCCGTTGTGATCCAGATCAAGGGTAATTTTGATGATGGCATGCGTCTGGTGAAGGAGATTGTGGAGGATGCGCCTGTCACTATTGTTAATTCCATTAATCCTTATCGCTTACAAGGACAGAAGACGGCGGCCTTCGAGATCATCGAAGAACTGGAACGTTCCCCTGATTATCACTGCCTGCCGGTAGGTAACGCGGGAAATATCACCGCCCACTGGATCGGTTACAGTGAATATGCCAGCAGCGATGGCGATCACGTGACCGATGCCTGCAGCTTTTGTGATGGACATTGCCGTTTTGCGGGTGGTCCTGTTGTTGGACACCGGCCAAAGATGATCGGTTATCAGGCAAATGGCTCTGCACCTTTCCTGCGTGGACACATGGTGGATAATCCGGAAACCATTGCGACAGCCATTCGCATCGGCCATCCCCAGTCCTGGGACTATGCCTGGAAGGTCAATAAGGAATCCGGCGGTTGGTTCAATGAATGCAGCGATGAGGAAATTCTTGCAGCTCAGAAACTGCTTGCGGAAAAGGAAGGCGTATTTTGTGAACCGGCGTCAGCAATATCTCTGGCCGGTGCAATGCGCGATATTAAATCGGGGAAAATCTCCGAAAATAGTTGTGTGGTATGCACCCTGACCGGGCACGGTTTGAAAGACCCGGATACGGCCATTGCCCAGAGCACAGCCCCCGTTATGAAAATCGAGGCAAATTTAAATCAGGTTAAGAAGGCGATACTTGATAACCTATAGTGAAGCGTCGTATGTGAAGCGTAACTCGTATAGTGTTTCACGCTTCACGCTTCACATTTCACTCTTCACGAACCCCGCTTCACGTTTTACGTTAATTAAATGCGTGGTCTGACCCTGTTTATCCCCGGCCTGTTGCAACCGGCACGTGATCTGACCGTTCAGGACCTCCCTTCCACTCCATCACTTGAACGGCTCTTAGCCTGCGGCAGGAAAGAGCAACAAACTCCATTCAGTTTCAGTGATGCCTTATGCAAGCTCTTCAGTCTGAATGCAAATCCTGCAAATGATCTTCCCGTCGCCGCGATCACACGTCTCGTTGATGATGAACATTCAGTAAAAGGGATCTGGATGCGCGCTGATCCCGTACATCTGACCGCAGACAGGGAAGGCGTTGTGCTTATGGATGGATCAACCTTTACGCTGGATCAGCATGATGCCCTGGTACTGGCCACTGATATCAGGGGAATTCTTGCCGAACGTGATCTGGAGCTGGAAGTGCCGACAGTCAATCGCTGGTATCTTCGGCTGAATGAATTACCGGCAGTCAGGACAACGGCCATACATGAAGTGGCCGGTAAGGATATTCATCATTGTATGCCGGCTGGCGCAGACAGAGCTTACTGGTCGCAGTTAATGAATGAAATACAAATGTGCCTGCATGCGAGTGGTGTCAATGAGCAACGTCAGCAACGAAAGGAACTGTCTATCAACAGCATCTGGTTCTGGGGAAGCGGAGAACTTCCGGGACGGGTTGAGTGTGAATGGTCATGGGTATTCAGTGATGAGGAAATCGCACGGGGTCTTGCTATTCATGCAGGTATTCCATGGTCGGAACTTCCTGAATCAATAGATGGCGTAATTGATCAGTTTGGGGAAACAGATAATGTGCTCGTTGTCATAACGTTTGGATTACGTCACGCCCAATATCATGATCTCAAGGGATGGCAGGATTTTATTGCCTATCTTGAACAATACTGGTTTTTTTCATTGCTGAATTATTTGAAAGCAGGTGAACTTGAAGAACTGAGTGTTATAACTGAATTCCAGAAGATAAAAATTACAAAGCTGTCTCTGTATAAATTATGGAAAAAACGTAAAACCATTCGCACATATATTGATTAACCGTTATGAAATGATGAATCTGGTAATACAATAACTTCGATGCAGACACTCATTTCGCGCCGCACATCCTTCTCGAACATTCAGTTACCCGAAGATATTCATCCTGTTTTGCGCAGGATTTATTCCTCAAGGGATATTAAATCTGTTAATGAACTGGATTATTCCCTGAAGGGTTTGCTGCCGTATCAATCACTGCTCGGTATAGATAAGGCAGTTGAATTGCTTGCCAATGCAATTGCAGAGAAGAAACGTATATTGGTAATTGCTGATTTTGATGCTGATGGAGCAACGGCTTGTGCCCTCGCCATGCGTGGACTCAGATTAATGGGTGCGAGTGATGTGCATTATGTTGTACCGAACCGGTTCGAATATGGTTATGGCCTGAGTCCCGGGATTGTTGAAGTTGCCTCACAACAGAAACCGGATTTATTAATCACGGTCGATAATGGCATCACAAGCCACGACGGTGTTGCATTGGCCCGGTCAGGAAATATTGATGTATTGATAACCGATCATCATCTACCCGGACATCAATTGCCGGCTGCCAACGCCATTATCAATCCCAGCCAGCCGGGAGATAATTTCCCGAGTAAATGCCTCGCGGGTGTGGGTGTCATGTTTTATGTCCTGGTGGCGTTAAGGGCCTGGTTGCGGGGAAAGGACTGGTTTAACCGGCGGAATATCAAGGAACCCAATCTTGCAGAATTGCTTGATCTCGTGGCACTCGGCACCGTAGCCGATGTTGTGCCACTGGATCATAACAATCGTATCCTCGTAGCACAGGGACTCTTGCGTATTCGAACCGGAAACTGTTGTCCGGGTATCATTGAATTGCTTCAGGTTGCCGGCCGTTCATTGCGTAACGTTACGGCACAGGATCTGGGATTTACCATCGCACCTCGTTTGAATGCGGCGGGCAGATTGACCGATATGTCACTGGGGATAGAGTGTTTGTTGTCTGAAGATGAACGGAGTGCGAGACAGATGGCGCTGCAACTCGATAAGTTGAACCGGGAGAGACGTGAGATTCAGGAGGAGATGCAGTTACAGGCCCTTGCGGACATTGAAAGACTCGATTTGCATTCTGAACAGCAATTACCGGCGGGACTTTGTCTTTTTAATGAATCATGGCATCAGGGCGTGATCGGTATTCTGGCGTCAAAAATCAAGGACAAACTCAATCGTCCCGTCATTGCCTTTGCCAGGGACAAGGACGGATTCATCAAGGGATCAGCACGTTCAATTAACGGCGTGCATATCCGTGATGTGCTGGAGTCGATCGCCAGTCATCATCCGGAGATCATCGACAAGTTTGGCGGTCATGCCATGGCTGCAGGCTTGACAATCAGGGAATTTGATCTGGAACATTTCAGACAACTATTCAATCAAGTGGTGAGTCAATTTATTTCAACAGAAAATATGAGCGGGATTCTGATGACAGATGGGGTGTTATCGAATGACGAACTGAGTTTTGAATTGGCGGAAGAAATAATTCATGCAGGTCCCTGGGGACAGGGTTTCCCGGAGCCGGTTTTTGACGGTGAATTCGAGATAATCAACAGCAGAATTGTTGGCGATAAACATCTTAAATTACAATTGCGCGCTAATGGTCACGATAAAATCATTGAGGCAATTGTTTTTAATATCCCGGATGAAAGCCTGCCTGTTTCGACAGAATATGTGCAGACTGTATACCGGCTCGATATAAATGAATACGCCGGCAGGCGGAAATTACAACTCGTTGTTGATTATATAAAGCCCCTTCTCTGAACGCTGTAGAAATAATACGTAACGCACTATAATGGAAATCACTATGGAATTAATGACGGATATTTCATATAAATAACACATTATGCAAGAGATCAATCCCATCCTGGTTCAGATCAAGGAAATGCGAGGGCGTACTGAGGCCCTGAGGGGGTATCTTTGATTACGACAATAAGGTGGAACGCCTTGTCGAAGTGCAATGTGAACTGGAAAATCCCAATATCTGGGATAATCCTGAACACGCCCAGGCCCTTGGAAAGGAGCGCGCCGCACTGGAGCGGGTTGTAAAAACTGTTTCTCATCTTGAAGACGGGCTGAACGAAGCGGAAGAGTTATTGGCGCTGGCAAAGGAAGAAGATGATCTCGAAGCGGTAAATTCTGTATCAAGTGATGTTAAATCCCTTGAAAAGCAACTTGCAGATCTGGAATTTCAGCGCATGTTTTCAGGTGAAATGGATCCGAGTAACGCGTTTCTGGATATACAGTCAGGATCAGGCGGCACTGAAGCCCAGGATTGGGCGGAAATGTTGTTACGTATGTATCTACGCTGGGGCAATAATCATGGTTTTAAAACAGAGCTCATCGAAGTTTCACCTGGAGAGGTTGCAGGAATAAAAAGTGCAACAGTCAGATATGGAGGTGATTATGCCTTTGGATGGTTACGTACGGAGACGGGTGTACACCGTCTGGTTCGCAAGTCACCTTTCGATTCTGGTAACCGCAGACACACTTCGTTTGCCTCTGTATTCGTATCACCTGAAGTTGACGACACCATAGATATTGAAATCAACCCTGCAGAACTGCGGATTGATACTTATCGAGCAAGTGGTGCAGGTGGTCAACACGTCAACAAGACTGATTCGGCTGTTCGTATAACACATTTGCCGACGAATACTGTCGTGCAATGCCAAAATCAGCGTTCACAGCATAAGAATAAGGATCAGGCGATGAAACAATTGCGTGCAAAGCTCTATGAATTGGAGATGCATAAGCGTAATGCGGAAAAACAGGCGATGGAGG
>JACQHV010000126.1 GCA_016198885.1 Gammaproteobacteria bacterium | reverse complement strand
CAATTTAATGATTTGATACAACAAATAAATTAAAACAGTTGCTCGTTTGTTTTTTTGCTGGGTTTAAAATGCGCAAATTGATTTGCAATATCAACAGCGTCATTCAAATTCTCCACCAGAATCAGTGCGCCATTGTTCTCAAACGAAGACTGAATGATATCCGCCCGTTCCATCTCTGGCAGTAGACGCTTGATTTTCGTCATTACAGCATCAAGAAATGCGGCTTCGGGACAAATCAAAATCGCACACGCCTCTTCATCATGTTCGGCCTGGGCAAACAAATCCATGACAACCCAATCCGGATCACTCTTGCCATCACTTATAATAACCACCTCGGAAGGACCGGCGATCATATCGATACCCACGCTGCCAAAGACCATGCGTTTGGCCATCGCGACGTAACGGTTACCAGGTCCTACAATCTTGTCCACCCTGGGAATGGTTTCAGTGCCGTAGGCCAGCGCTGCAATCGCCTGGGCGCCGCCAACAGAAAACACCCGATCGACACCTGCAATATTGGCGGCAGCAAGGACCAGAGTATTAAGTTCCCCATGCATTCTCGGGACAACCATGATGATTTCATCTACACCGGCAACTCTGGCCGGGATGATATTCATCAATACCGATGAGGGGTAAGAAGCCTTGCCGCCCGGCACATAAACACCCACCTTTTCCAGGGGCGTGATTTGCTGGCCAAGGGTGTTTCCATCCTTGTCCTTGTAAAACCAGGAATCCTGCTTCTGCCGTTCGTGATAGGATCGTATCCGCTCCGCCGAGGCTTCCAGATTGTGACGCAATTCATCGGTAATCTGCAGAACCGCCTTACTTATCATATCCGCAGGGATTTCGAGGTCATTAATACCTGCATTGTATTGATCAAACCGTCGCGTATATTCCAGCAATGCAGCATCACCATGTTTGCGAATATCTGCGAGGATTGTTTCTACAGTTGCGACAAGTCCAGCATCGGGTTCATCACTGCGTAACAAGAGTGATTGCAACTGCTGATCGAAATCAGCATCTGCACTGTTTAATCGCCTGATATTCATGACCTGTTTACTACTGCGGCCAATTCTCTCAGCATTGGCTTGATAAGCTCATGCTTCATCTTCATCGCCGCCTTGTTGACGATAAGCCGCGAACTGATCTCGGCGATTGTGGCAACAGGCACCAGGCCATTTGCCTTTAAGGTATTACCAGTATCCACAAGATCAACAATTTGATCCGCCAGTCCCAGGACGGGGGCCAGCTCCATGGAACCATATAATTTGATAATCTCAACCTGCCTGCCCAGATCAGCAAAGTAGTTGCGCGTAGTATTGACGTATTTGGTGGCCACCCGCAGGCGGCCATTGACTTTTTTTGACTCCTTCGGCGCGGCCAGAACCATCTTGCATCGTGCAATCTGCAGATCCAGCGGTTCATACACACCATTGCCTGTGTATTCCATCAAAACATCTTTTCCTGCAATCCCCATGTCTGCTGCACCATACTCCACATAGGTGGGTACATCTGTTGCACGCACGATGATTAACTTTATGTTGCGTTGATTCGTAGCCAGGATCAATTTACGAGTGACATCGGGATCCATTTTTGGACGGATATTCAACGCGGCCAATAAAGGCAGGGCTTCATTGAATATTCGTCCTTTCGAGATGGCAATGGTAATGTTATCTGACATATTTGCTATCAACCCTAACGATCTGAAAATGCAAAGATTGCTTCAATGCCCTGTTGAATATAACAGGGAACAGTGCTATGCAGGTACTCGCCGAATCTGTGCGCCCAGCTGAGCCAGCTTTTCTTCAATAGTCTCATATCCGCGGTCTATATGATAAATGCGGTCGATCACAGTTTCACCTTCAGCAACAAGTCCTGCGAGAACGAGACTTGCCGAAGCGCGGAGATCTGTAGCCATCACCGGCGCGCTCGTAAGTTTTTCAACTCCGCAACTTATTGCAGTATTGCCTTCGAGCTTCAGGTTTGCACCCATCCGTTGCAGTTCCTGTACGTGCATGAACCGATTTTCAAAGACAGATTCGGTAATGGTACCAGTTCCGAAAGATATGCAATTCATGGCAGTGATTTGCGCCTGCATGTCGGTCGGAAAACCGGGGAACGGTGAGGTATGTACATCAACAGCCCTGGGTTTTTGTCCATACATATCCAGGATAATGGATTTTTCGTCACAACTGATTTCAGCACCTGCTTCAATAAGTTTGGCCAGCACAGCATCCAGCAATTCAGGCCGGGTATTTTTTAATTTAACCTTACCACCGGTCATTGCAGTTGCCACCAGATATGTTCCTGTCTCTATACGATCCGGCAAAATGTTATATCGAGTACCGGAAAGTGCATCTACGCCCTCGATCTCAATCCTGTCTGTTCCCGCCCCCGTTATCCTGGCGCCCATACTAATCAGACAGTTGGCCAAATCAACGACCTCTGGTTCTCGTGCCGCGTTTTCGATGGTCGTTATGCCATCAGCAAGTGTCGCCGCCATCATCAGATTCTCGGTACCAGTGACAGTCACCAGATCCAGTGTGATATGAACTCCTCTCAGACGTTTAGCGGTGGCGCGTATATAACCACCCTGCACATGAATCTCCGCGCCCATGCTGGCCAATCCCCTGAGGTGCAGATTTACCGGTCTCGATCCGATGGCACAGCCACCGGGCAATGAAACATCCGCTTTGCCATAATGTGCAAGCAACGGGCCCAGCACCAGTATGGAAGAACGCATGGTTTTGACCAGTTCATAAGGGGCAAAAAACTCTGTAATATTG
>JACQHV010000121.1 GCA_016198885.1 Gammaproteobacteria bacterium | reverse complement strand
TTGCCCCCGGGAAATTCCCATAACCCTCCCAGGTACGCATCGAATGGCCGCTTTGCCAGCAGTACCTTATTTGCCTGATTAAAGATTACTCCTGCCGCAACCTGTATACTGCCTGTCATCATTGTAAAACAGCTGTTAATTCTGTCTGCAGATTCATCTTCAATGAATAATGTGGTTTAAAATTGTTCCAGATTGTTGCTCGTGTAATTCAGGTACGATACTCCGCATTAATACGCACATATTCATAGGATAAATCACACGTCCAGAATGATATAGTTGCATTTCCACGATTGAGATCTACATACAGTATTATTTCATCTCTTCCCATTACCGATTTTCCCAGGGATTCTGTATATTTTCCTGACCGGCTGCCATTTTCAACAATACATACATCATCTATGTATATCATGATTTTACTTACATCGAGCCGTTCAATACCCGAGCGCCCGATCGCAGCCAGAATTCTGCCCCAATTAGGATCTGATGCAAACAATGCCGTTTTAATCAAGGGAGAATGTGCAATTGCGTATGCAACATTACGGCATTCTTCCTCGGTTTTACCTCCACGTATATTGATAGTTACAAATTTTGTTGCCCCTTCCCCGTCACGCACTATCGCCTGTGCGAGATAGACGCAAATCTCTGTCAGCGCATTCCTGAATTGAACAGCGAAGTCTGAATCGAATGAATCTATATACGGTGCAGTACTTTTCCCTGTCGCGATCAATACACAGGCATCATTCGTAGAGGTATCACCATCAACACTGATCCGATGAAAAGACTGTTCTACAGATTCAAGAAGCATTTTATTCAATACTTGCCTGTCTATATCTGCATCTGTTGCAATGAATGCCAGCATCGTGGCCATGTCCGGCCTGATCATCCCGGAACCCTTTGCAACTCCTGTAATAGTGGTTTGCTGATTGGCTATGCTGATCTGCCTCGAAATGCCCTTGGGTAAAGTATCTGTGGTTATTATGGCATTGGCTACATCATTCCAGGCATTCTCTGAAACAGAGTCTATTAACTCTGGTAAAACACGACATATATTATCCACAGGTAGAGGTTGCCCAATTACACCCGTTGAGAACGGTAATACTGCTTCAACCGGGCACCCTGCTAATTGTGACAAATGGTGACATACTCTCATGGCATCTTCATACCCCTTCATGCCCATCCCGGCATTGGCATTTCCGGCGTTTATCAGACAGTATGAGGGTGAAGTTTTTTGTATATGATCCCGTGCAATGATTACAGGAGCTGCACAGAATGCATTACGTGTAAATACGGCAGCAGATTTTGAACCGTTTTCACAGGTAATAACAGCAAGATCAAGTCGTTGATTTTTATAAATGCCTGCAGAGCAGGCGCCAACACGTATGCCATTGACCGGCAAGAGTGGTGGTATTGCAGATAATCCTACTGCCATTGATTGTTATAGTTATATTTTAGTAATTAAAATAATTATCTTAATCTACCATGGCACTGCTTGTATTTCCTGCCAGATCCACATGGACAGGGCTCATTGCGTCCAACCTTACGTTCGCCACGCACAAACGGTACACGGCCAGTGTCTTCCTGTTTAACATCTCCCCCCAAGGCATTTGGGGCGGCAGGATGATTATATTTCATATTTTCCAAACGTTTGTGCTGATGCTCTGCCGCTTGCACATCTTCTTCAGTCCTGACCTTGACTTTAGAGAGAAAACTGGTTACATCATGTTTGATGTTATTCAACATTTGAACAAACATTTCAAATGCCTCACGTTTGTATTCCTGTTTCGGGTTTTTCGCGGCATAACTGCGCAAGTGTATTCCCTGACGAAGATGATCCATGGCAATTAAATGATCCTTCCAATACCTGTCCACAATATCAAGCATGACCTGCTTTTCAAGACGTCGCATAATTTCCGGTCCGACAAGCAGTTCTTTTTCTTCTGCGGCTTTTTCAATAAATTCGATGATCTTTGCACGCAGTGTATCTTCATGTAAGGAACTGTCATTCATCAACCAGCCAGTGATATCAAGATGCAACCCGAGTTCGTGGTCTAATGCTTCCGTCAACCCCTCGATATTCCACATCTCATCCACACTACCTGGCGGTATATAGGTATCAATAATGTCATTAACTACATCAAGACGTATAGCAATGATATTATCGAATACATCTTCCTCCTCAAGCAGATCGTTACGCTGTTCATAGATAACCTTGCGTTGATCATTAGCAACATCATCAAATTCCAGGAGGTGTTTGCGAATATCAAAATTATGGGCCTCTACCTTGCGCTGGGCATTTTCAATCGCACGTGAGACCAAGGGAGATTCTATAGCTTCACCTTCTTCCATACCCAATTTTTGCATAATGGCAGATACCCTGTCAGAAGCAAAGATACGCATCAGATTGTCTTCAAGAGAAAGATAAAACCTGCTTGAACCCGGATCACCCTGCCGCCCTGAACGGCCGCGTAACTGATTATCTATTCGTCTTGATTCATGGCGCTCAGTACCTATGATATGCAAACCTCCATTGGCAACCACCTGTTCGTGGCGCTTTTGCCAATTATCTTTTACTCTGATAACTTCTTCTTCATCATGATTATCCATCGCCTCCATTTCAACCTCCTGATTACCTCCCAGTACAATATCCGTGCCGCGACCCGCCATATTTGTTGCAATAGTTACAGTGCCAGGGCGTCCTGCCTGAGCAATTATTTCCGCTTCCTTTTGATGAAACTTGGCATTCAGAACCTGATGGGGAATTTTTTCCTTGTTTAATATATTAGAAAGATATTCCGATACCTCAATAGAGGCCGTGCCTACCAAAACAGGTCGTTCACGCTGGCGACATTCCTTAATGTCTTCCAAAATAGCACGGAATTTATCCTTTGCCTTAAGGTATACAACATCACTCATGTCTTCGCGAATCATCGGCATATGGGTTGGAATAACAATTACCTCCAGTCCATAGATCTGCTGGAATTCATAGGCTTCTGTATCTGCAGTTCCCGTCATTCCGGCGAGCTTGTTATACAGACGAAAATAATTCTGATAAGTGATTGTTGCTAACGTCTGGTTCTCATTTTGTATAGGCACCCTTTCTTTTGCTTCTATTGCCTGATGCAGGCCTTCTGACCAGCGTCTTCCCTGCATGGTGCGGCCGGTAAATTCGTCCACAATAACGACCTTGTTATCCTTGATAATATAATCAACATCACGATGGAAAAGCGCATGGGCACGCAATGCTGCATTCAGGTGATGCAATACACTGATGTTTACCGGATCATATAATCCCTGTTCTGCACCGATTATATTTGCTTTACGAAAAAGGATTTCAACGCGTTCATTACCTTCTTCAGTTAAATATGCCGCTCTGGATTTTTCATCGATACTATAATCACCAGGGCCATCTTCTGTTATCTGCCGTTGTAATTTAGGAATAATGTCGTTTATTCTTATATAAAGATCCGAACGATCATCCACTGCCCCTGATATAATTAGGGGGGTGCGAGCCTCATCAATCAGAATCGAATCAACTTCATCGACAATTGCATAATTCAACTTCCTCTGAACCCGTTCTTCGTTACTAAAAGCCAGATTATCACGCAGATAATCAAAACCAAATTCATTGTTGGTCCCGTAAGTAATATCTGCCGCATAGGCATTACGGCGCAGCTCAGTCGACATCCCGGATATAATGACACCCGTACGCATACCTGCGAATGAATAAATCTTACCCATCCAGTTTGCATCACGTTGCGCAAGATAATCATTGACTGTAATAATATGAACACCTTTATCCATAAGCGCATTCAGATAAGCAGCCAATGTAGCTACAAGCGTTTTACCTTCTCCCGTACGCATTTCCGCAATATTTCCTTCATGTAAAACCATACCACCTATTAACTGGACGTCAAAATGGCGCATACCAAGTGTACGTTTCCCTGTCTCACGTATAAGTGCAAATGCCTCTGGCAAAAGCTCTTCAAGCGTTTCCCCCTGTTTGAATCGCTCCCGGAATTCCGCAGTTTTTACAGGAAACTGTTCATCCGGCAGGGAAGCAAATTGCTCTTCAAGGGCATTAATCTCTGCAACAGTCTTTTGCATGCGTTTCAACACGCGTTCATTACGACTGCCAAAAACCTTTTTAATTAATCTGGTAATCATGCCCTGATGGATAAAATCAAATAATGAACCACGCGAATAGTAATAACGCACCTATGCAGGGTCCAAGATAAATGAGGAATAATAAAAGAGAAAGACTTAATTTACTGATATAAATTTTTTGGGATCAACGTGTTCGCCATTGTGTACAACTTCGAAATGAACATGAGTGCCAGTTGTGCGTCCGGAAGAACCTATTATTGCTATTGGCTGTCCTTTTTCCACTTTATCACCTACGGTTACCAAATTCATTTTGTTATGCGCGTAGCGTGTGACATAACCATTGCCATGGTTAATTTGAACCATATTACCATACCCATTACGTCTGTCCGACCATGTTACTATCCCTGCAGCAACCGCCGTAACCAAAACCTTTGGATTACCTGCAAAATCGATCCCTTCATGAAATTCCCGTTTGCCGGATATTGGATCAGTTCTCCAGCCAAATAGTGAAGACATCCATCCACCTGGTACTGGTATCCCCGTGGGTAACGTTTTATTTTCCAGGGTATTAGCTATCAACATAGATTCCATGGCAGCGAGCTTGTCACCACGATCTTCAATCTCAAGACTCAACTGTTCAAGTTGTGCAATAAAATCTGATACCTGAAGAGTCTTCTGAAATTCAGTTAATGCAGGTCCACCC
>JACQHV010000117.1 GCA_016198885.1 Gammaproteobacteria bacterium | reverse complement strand
GTATGGCCCTCAACACTGATGTTCGTGCTGGAGCTCGATTTGATAACAGGAACTACTCTGTCAAGAATGGATTTACCTTCACTGGTCAGGGTGGCGCTGTCAAATGCAAAATGTACGTTCTGCAGAGTTGCGATCACGTATGAACAACCTCTCGTATCGACGACAGTACCATGCGGTGTATCAGGACATTGATCGAGATAATCAGGTACTCCATCCCCATCGCCGTCAAGTTCACATCCATCGGCGTCTACTGCCACACCTTCAGGTGTAAAGGGGCACTTGTCATCTCCATCTCTTACACCATCGGCATCTTGATCATCAATCCAGAAATGACCTGCCTGTGCCGGTTGTTCCGGTGCGGGTGCTGGTGCTTCGCCAACGGGACCACAGATGAATGCCCCAATTATTGCACCTCCGGCTGTACCTGCCGCGGCACCACCAACATTGCCTACTGCACCGCCAACTGCAGCGCCTGCGAGAGAGGTACCCCAGATGCAGGCTTCAAATTCCTCTAGTGACATCTGGGTGGCACATCCACCCGCAAAGAGTGATACAAGGAATAATATTAGTCCCGACTGGAATTTCTTCATTGCGGCTTCCTCCTCCTTAGTTATTATCAAATCATCCCCACAACTATAATAGATGGCCAGGGATATCTACACATAAACAATTGATATAAACAGCAGTGTAAATACTTTAGCTAAAAATCAGCAGATCAAATACCGTGAACTTTGTCACATTTATTTGTATAACCTATATTATACATACAATTTTATGACACCCTACGCGTATAACGTTGCTCTATATATTTATCTACTATCTTCCTGAAATCCTCTGCAATATTATCACCGCGTAATGTCGTTACCTTCTTGCCATCAATAAAAACGGGCGCAGATGGCGCTTCACCGGTACCCGGCAGGCTGATACCGATATCGGCATGCTTGCTCTCCCCGGGCCCATTGACCACACATCCCATTACTGCGAGAGTCATCTCCTCAACTCCAATATACTTTTCACGCCAGAGCGGCATCTGGCTGCGGACATAGGCCTGGATACTGTCTGCAAGCTCTTGAAAGAAGGTACTGGTAGTACGGCCACAACCGGGGCAGGCCGTCACCAGCGGGGTAAATGACCGTAAGCCCATGGTTTGCAGGATCTCCTGGGCAACGAGTACTTCTCTTGCCCGATCCCCGCCTGGCTCTGGTGTTAATGAAACACGAATGGTATCACCTATGCCCTCATGCAGGAGGACACCCATTGCAGCCGTTGATGCAACAATTCCCTTGGATCCCATACCTGCCTCAGTCAATCCCAGGTGCAAGGCATAATCACATCGCGCAGCCAGATCACGATAGACGGCGATCAGCTTCTGTACCCCGCTGACCTTGCAGGAAAGGACAATATGATCCCGTGGTAATCCAATCTCCTCGGCCCGTTCGGCATTACTGATAGCGGACACTATTAGCGCCTCCCTCATAACATCATCCGCGTCCAGGGGATCTTTACGCTTGGCATTGTCGTCCATCATATGTGTCAATAATTCCTGGTCCAGACTCCCCCAGTTCACACCAATACGCACCGGCTTTTTATACTCAATCGCTTTTTCGATCATTATGGCAAACTGGCTGTCTTTTTTTCTGCCAAACCCGACATTGCCGGGATTGATACGATATTTAGCAAGTGCCTCGGCACAATCCGGATATTTGGTAAGTAAGGTATGCCCGTTGTAATGAAAATCGCCAATGATCGGGACGCTGCAGCCTATGGCATCGAGTTTTGCACGTATGGTACTTACCTGTTTTGCGGCTTCTTCCGTATTGACAGTGATGCGAACCAGCTCAGAACCCGCAGCAGCAAGTTGCTGAACCTGCTTTGCAGTGGCCTCGGCATCAGCGGTATCAGTATTGGTCATGGATTGCACTACAATTGGCGACACCGCGCCAATCGTAATTGATCCTACCTTGACACCAACACTGTAGCGTCGCTTATATAAACTGTACTCTGGGGGCATCTATGTTTCCGGATTTGTGCAATGCACTGAGTCTAACCACAGTTAAATAACTGTCAAGCAACACCTGCTGTTTAACAAAATGAGTAAATGTCTGAGTCTGGATTGAGGGTACCCCAGGCAAACACTACATCAATGCCACTATTCACCTTTGGCATCGGCATGCGATACTAAATCCGGATGAATAAAAAAAATAGTTACACGCTGGAAGAATTGCTTCGTTGTGCTCGCGGCGAGATGTTTGGTGAAGGGAATGCTCAACTGCCCTCACACCCCATGCTCATGTTTGACCGGATTATCTCGATAACTGAAGATGGTGGTAAATTCGGCAAGGGTCAAATCATTGCTGAACTGGATATCAAACCGGAACTTTGGTTCTTCACCTGTCATTTCAACAATGATCCCGTTATGCCGGGCTGTCTTGGACTGGATGCCATGTGGCAATTAGTCGGCTTTTTTCTGGGTTGGATGGGGGCCCCTGGCAGCGGCCGAGCGCTTGGTGCAAGCGAGGTAAAATTTACCGGTCAAGTCACGCCCAATAACCGCAAGGTCACCTATTATATTGATATGAAACGGGTTATCCTGCGGAAATTGATCATGGGTGTGGCAGATGCACGTATGGATGTTGACGGTAAGGTTATTTACACAGCAAAGGATTTGCGTGTAGGCCTGTTTAAATCCACCGAGGGATTTTAAGGGGAACATAAATTATATGAAACGCGTCGTTGTTACCGGGATCGGGATTGTTTCCAGTATCGGCAATAACAAGAGCGAAGTGCTTGAATCACTCAAGACAGGCAAATCAGGGGTAGAGTTTTCTCCGGAATATAAAGAACTGGGTTTTCGATCGCATGTTTACGCACCAATACGACTTAATCCGGATGAGATGATTGACCGCAAGCTCAGGCGTTTCATGGGCGACGGTGCGGCCTTCACCTATCTCGCCATGAAAGATGCCATTGCAGATTCTGCTTTGAAAGAAAGCGATATTTCCAATCCACGAACGGGGTTAATTGCCGGTTCCGGCGGCTCTTCCACTGAGAACATGCTGCTTGCAACCGACACTCTGCGCAATAAGGGTGCCCGCAAAGTGGGTCCCACTATGGTTCCGCGTATCATGTCCAGCACGAATAGCGCCTGCCTGGCTGTTGCTTACCAGATCAAAGGCGTCAATTATTCAATCAGCTCTGCATGCGCCACCAGTGCGCATTGCATAGGCAATGCCTATGAAATCATCCAGGCTGACAAGCAGGATATTATCTTTGCCGGCGGCGGTGATGAAGTGCACTGGACCTGTTCGCTCCTGTTCGATGCCATGGGCGCGCTTTCGTCTGCCTATAATGACAATCCACAGGTAGCCTCGCGTCCTTATGACGCCAACCGCGATGGTTTCGTAATATCCGGTGGCGGTGGAATGATTATCCTCGAAGAATTGGAACATGCCTTGGCAAGAAATGCGAAAATCTATGCAGAGATCATCGGCTATGGCGCAACCTCAGATGGATATGACATGGTAAAGCCATCAGGAGAAGGCGCAATTCGCTGCATGCAACAGGCCTTGTCGACGATTAATACGCCGGTCGATTACATCAATGCACACGCAACAAGCACACCTGCCGGAGATATTGCCGAAATTAACGCCATACGGACAGTTTTTAACAATAAAATTCCTGTCATCAGTTCCACAAAATCACTGACCGGGCACGGCCTCGGCGCAGCGGGCGTTAATGAAGCTATTTATTCATTAATCATGCTGGAACATGATTTTATCAGCGCTTCTGCAAATATCTCTGAACTTGATGAAGGCGCCAAAGACATGCCAATTGCAACGAAGCGGATTGATCACGCCGGTTTGAATACGATCATGTCAAACAGTTTCGGTTTTGGCGGCACTAATGCGACACTGGTTTTTCAGCGTCCGGATTAAAAACTTTCGATAAAAGTTCGGAAAACATAATGGATACAACACAAATGATCTCTGTCCTTTTAAGCTGGACCGTATATCTCTCCGGATATCCTCTTCCTGAAACATTACCTGTTATTGAATATCAGCCACATATTTTTTTTGTTGAAAAGGCCTGCCTGGGCAACAAGAATTGCAGAGTAGCCGGATGGTATGATGACAATGGCACAATATATCTGGATGAACGCGTGAAAGGTCAGGAAGATGCAATGACCCGCAGCTTGATTGTTCATGAACTGGTTCATTATCTACAGGATCTCAGTGGTAAATATAATCACAAGAATTGTGAGGATTACCAGGCACGTGAAAGGGAGGCCTACTCAATCCAACGCAGGTATATCAACAGGATAGCCCAGCAATTTTCAGCCATTTATGTGAACTTCCCTCCCTGTCCGTATAGCTAGCTTTAATAAAGAAGACCAAATTCTGATAATAACAACACAGGATTTCAGATTTACTGAAATGTGAACAAGTTCACAGAATAAGTGCATTTCAGTCAATAATTCTGTGCATCGCATCACATCACTTCACAGAATAATTCACTAGACTATAAATACAAGACATCATCACCTCCCCGATGCTTGTAAACTGGCTCGGAATCTGCTCTTCCTTCCTCCCCCCAATTTGAGCAGTTCCGGGCTTCTTTATTGATACCGGACATGTCATTGATTATTATCTTGGGATTGCAACAACAGTTTATCTACAAAACGCTGTACCAGAGGCCCGATAATCAAAACAAAAGGGACGATAATAAAATAAGCCAATAAAAAGCTTTTGAACCAGATTGCAAGAGATCCGGGAATAATACCTAAATTATAGGCAAGGATGATAAAGGTCATAATTGATGCTGTAAAAAGGGCCATAATGGCAGAAAACAAAAGACGGTTTTTTATACCTTGCGACATTGGTTCATCCTCAATATGGAATAATTATTTAATAACATCCGGATAAAACAGCTGTTGATCTTTTATACGGAACCCCCGAATTATATTTTGTCCTTCTTCCCCGGTTATATAATTTAAATATTTACGCGCCAGATTAACATTTGCTTGTGGATGTGTTTCCGGATTGACAAGAATAATGTGATAAGGATTATCCAGTTCTTTTGCGTTTTCAAACACAATTTTAAGATTGATTTTATCTGAATAAGCGAGATAAGTTCCCCGATCACTCAGGGTATAAGCCTTCATTTCATTAGCCATTGTCAATACAGGACCCATCCCCTGCCCAACGGATAAATACCAGTCTCCTTTCGGTTCCAATCCCGCCATCTGCCAAAGTTTCAGTTCTTTCTGATGTGTACCTGAATCATCACCACGTGAAATGAAAGTGATTTTGGATTCATTTATATTTTCCATCGCCTCGCTTATGGATGCAGCGTCACCTGCATGTGCAGGATCATGTTGAGGTCCCAGAAGAATAAAATCATTGTGCATGACTGGTTTCCGTTCAATACCATGACCAAACTCAACAAATCTTTTCTCTGCCTCGGGGTCATGTACAAATACCAGATCAACATCACCATTTTCAGCGTGTCTTAAAGCCTGCCCCGTCCCCACAGCTATCACATGCACTTTAACACCAGTTTTCTGTTCGAAAGGGGGATTTAATACTGATAATAATCCGGAGTTTTCAGTGCTGGTTGTGGTCGCCATCCTTAATATTTCTTCTGCCACAGCTGTGTTGATTAACCACAGGTAACAGGTGATGTAACACAATATTTTTTTCATATAATCATTCTCAGCACACGTGGCAGATCAAACCTTTCAAATAACGGCCTTCCGGAAAATTCAAGGCAACGGGATGATCAGATGACTGGCCAAGATATTGAATGATTCCGGCCTCACGTCCCGCATCAAGCGCGGCATCGGCTACAATCTTCTGAAATAATTCGGGTGAAAGATGTCCTGAGCAGGAAAATGTTATCAATATCCCGTTTTGTTTTAGCAATTTCATGGCAAGCAGATTAATGTCTTTATAGCCCCGGCTCCCCCGTTGCAGTTGCTGGGCTGAATTGACAAACTTCGGTGGAT
>JACQHV010000115.1 GCA_016198885.1 Gammaproteobacteria bacterium | reverse complement strand
GATCTGTTTTTCGGTCATGGAACAGATAATCCATACGATGAGGCGGTATTTCTTGTATTACGCTCCCTACATTTACCGTTTGATGTTGCTGATGAAGTGTTGGACAAACCGCTGGAACCAGACAAAAAGAAACAGATTATTTCTGTTATACATGAACGTATCACAACAAAGAGACCGGCAGCATATATACTTGGAGAGGCATGGTTTGCGGGATTATCCTTTCAAATCAATGAAAATGCGTTGATCCCGCGTTCACCTTTTGCTGAATTGATTACAGAAAAATTCTCACCGTGGTGTGAAGATAACAAGGTAAAACGAATACTCGATATCGGCACAGGATGTGGTTGTATTGCCATTGCCAGCGCCTTTGCCTTCCCGGAAGCAAAAGTTGATGCCATAGATATCAGTACCAAGGCGCTCGAAGTGGCGAAAAAGAATGTCGAACACTACAAGCTTGATGACAAGGTGTCATTGATCAAGTCGGATCTGTTTCAGAACATCAGCAATTCCCAGTACGATTTGATTATTGCCAATCCGCCTTATGTGGGTGCTGATGAATTGGCAAGGCTTCCTGCTGAATATCATTATGAACCGGTTATCGGCTTATGTGCGGGTGATGATGGTCTGGATGTGGTGCGACGTATCCTCAAATCTGCGCCGGAACATTTAACCGAACAGGGTATACTCGCTGTAGAAGTAGGTAACAGCCAGCAGGCATTGATCAGTCATTTTCCTGATGTGCCGTTTTTATGGCTTGAATGTGAGCGAGGAGGGGAAGGAGTTTTTCTGTTATCGCGTGATCAACTGATCCGTTGCTTTTCCTGAATGATAGTCAACTTGTTCTTACCGTGTGTGTCGCACAAAACCGGACAATAATTTCTTGTGTCCAAAGTTGACATCTTTTGATTGTGTACACTATAATATATCATTATATTACGATATATAGAGATATTGAAATATTATGTATCCAGTGAATTCAGCGAAGTTTCTCTTTCTTCGAGCATTATTATTGCTGTCATTGATCCATGCACCACTCATTGTCACCGGTGCCGATTGGACGCCGATAACACGGGAGGAGGTGCTGGCTGTTATTGAAAATACCCCGGAAGGAAATGCGCCTGATCTGAAAGTCAAGGATTTCCGCGGTCAGGATATGTCAGGGATCGATTTCAGGGGCGCAGATATTTTTTATACGCATATGCGGGGCGTCAATCTTTCCGGTTCCAATTTTGAAAATGCAAATCTCGACCTCGCCATCATGCCTGACGCCACTCTCGAGAGCGTGAATCTCCGCAACACCACCATGAACAATTCCGAACTTGGAGGCGCCAATCTGAAAAATGCCGACCTGACGGATGCCGAATTTGTCGCAAAGGCAAAAGGTGCAAACCTGGAAGGTGCGACCATGATCAGGGTCAAAGGGGGGGCCAATATGGATAATCAATCCATGGGGATGTTGCGTACCATCCTGGATTACGCCAATCTGAAGGATGCCGACTTGCAGGATGCCGATCTTTCCTTCTGCACCATGAAATTCGGCAACCTGGTAAATGCAAATCTCAGCGGGGTCAATCTGACCTGGTGCGATCTCAGCAAGGCCGATTTTACCGGGGCAGATCTGACCAACGTGAATCTGACCAGTGCGAAATTGACCGGAACGATTTTTAAAAATATCAAAGGTAAAGATACGATTATCGGTCTTGATACCGCCAGAGATGTCAAGAGTGCCGAATTTGATCAATAAAATACATATTATTGAGTTTTGCATAATTATTTTACAAATTTTCGAAATCGAAAAACACGCCCTCACCCGCCACGCGAGTGGCCTCCCTCTCCCACTGGGAGAGGGGTGGGGAGAGGGAAGTAAGCAGTGTTAATCATTTATGCAAGAGTCAATAATGAAGAGAAAAATAACCGGAACACACAGTGACGAACTGCAACCCGTTGCCGGTAATGGATTACTGGATCGACGCCTCTTTCTCAAATCCGGATTAACCTTCAGTGCTGTCTCTATTGCGGCAGCTGCTCTACCGCAAGTATTTGCCGCCGAAAATAGAGCAGAGGAAAAAATCAATCTCGCACGTCCGCCGTGGATGCTTAAGCCCGGTGAATCGTTTTCCACCTACGGCGTGCCATCAAAATTTGAGAGTGACGTTGTGCGTTTCCCTTCACCAAATCGCGCGGTGGCCGGAAACGGTGTGTCATGGACACCCCTGCATCGCCTCGAAGGGATAATCACGCCGAATGGGTTGCATTTTGAACGTCACCATAACGGCGTTCCGCAGATCGATCCTGAACATCATCGCTTGTTGATCCATGGGCTGGTGAAAAATCCCTCCTTCTTTACTATCGATAACCTGTTGCGTTACCCGATGCATTCATGCATCTGTTTTGTGGAATGCGGGGGCAACAGTAATTCGGGCTGGAACAAGTCACCGTCAAGGGCGGAAGCCGGTTATTTTCACGGGCTGGTCTCCTGTAGTGAATGGACCGGTGTGCCGCTCTCTACCGTTCTCGATGAGGCAGGGATGAATAAAAAAGCGAAATGGTTGATCGCTGAAGGGGCGGACGCCTTTGCCATGAACGTGAGTATCCCGGTTGCGGAAGCAAGGAAAGAAGGATTACTCGCGCTGTATCAGAATGGTGAGCGCATCCGTCCGGAGAATGGTTACCCCCTGAGATTGATCCTGCCGGGACTGGAAGGCGTGTTGAACGTGAAATGGCTGCGGCGGCTCAAAGCGACGGACAAACCGATCATGGCGCGCAATGAGACATCCAAATATACGGAGTTGCTGCCGTCCGGCAAGGCGAGGATGTTTACGTTTGTCATCGAGGCGAAATCGCTGATTACCTCTCCCTCGGCAAATATGATCTTGAAAAAACCAGGCTTGTACCAGATTAGCGGACTGGCCTGGTCCGGGCGCGGCAGGATTCGAAAGGTCGAAGTGTCCGCAGATGGGGGCAAGACCTGGGCGGAGGCGCAGTTGCAGGAACCGGTATTATCACAGGCCTTCACGCGTTTCCGTATTCCCTGGCGCTGGGATGGAAGTCCCGCGGTTCTCAAGAGCCGTGCTACGGATGAAACAGGCTATGTACAACCCGAACGGAATACACTGATCGCAGAACGCGGGCATCATGGTTTCTTTCATTACAACGCCATCGTGACCTGGCAGGTGGATGAAGATGGAGTGGTCACTCATAGTTATGATAAAGAAAAGTCAGATAGCAACGGTGATATCAGTATTGATTCTGGTTGGGAGTAAGCAAGGTCTAATTAAGTCCCTGCTTTCCTTAACTTGTCATTCCGGCACCCATACGGGTATAAACTCCAGCCGGTATCCCCTTCCCCCTATCAGGGGGAAGGTAGGATGGGGGTGGATTATTTACTGGATAGCGGTCGCTACGGACTCCATGTCCTCGGCTTTGGCATCCTGCGTCGCTCTCGGTCTCCGTTCCCGACTCGACTCTACCGATTACATCCATGTAATCGTACCGCCTGTATC
>JACQHV010000114.1 GCA_016198885.1 Gammaproteobacteria bacterium | reverse complement strand
GTGAGGTAGAGTTGCGCCGGGAGCGGCAACCGAGAGTAATGCAGGAGCAATTACCGAACAGAGACCGAGAGTTGCGCCGGGAGCAGCAACCGAGCAACCGAGCGGTCGAGAAATCTTTTCTGTAGATTACAACAGGATTGCTCAGTCGCAGGGCCTGCCCTGAGTCCTTCGACGGAGTTTATCCTGAGCGAAGTCGAAGGACTCAGGATAAACTCCGTCGAAGGGCTCTTTCGAAATGACAGGAGAAAGGTTCGAAAAATCAAACTGACCCACTACCTAATATTTACAGGCTGCATATCCATGCATTCTCACCTCAATTTAATCCCAGTTTTTCCAGGCGATAACGCAAGGCCCTGAGACTGATGCCCAGCAGGCGGGCGGCTGCGGTCTTGTTTCCATGCGTCTTTTCGAGGGCCTGCAGTATACTTTGTTTCTCGATGTCTACAAGATAGGAATCCAGTGCCACTTCTCCCTCCGATGATACAGCAATATTTTCTACGCCTTCAGGAAGTTGTAAATCTTCCGGTTTAATCTTTTTCCCTTCGCATAATGTCATCGCCCGTTCGAGGATATTTTCCAGTTCCCTGATGTTTCCTGGAAAACGATAATTTACGAGTCTTGACATTGCCTTCTCAGATATCGCAGGTAGCACCTTATCTGTTATTGATGACAACCGCTTCAGGATATAGGAAACCAATAATGGTATATCTTCCTTCCGTTCACGCAATGATGGTATTTGTAACTCGATAACGTTGATACGGTAGAACAGGTCCTGGCGGAATTTGCCTTCCTCAACCAACCTTGCAAGATCGGTATGCGTGGCGCTGAGGATGCGTACATTAACCGGTATTTCTTTGGTTGCGCCAACCGGCCTAATCGTTTTTTCCTGTATGGCTCGCAGCAGTTTCACCTGCATGTGTTTAGGCAATTCTGCAACTTCATCAAAAAACAATGTGCCTTCATCTGCCGCCTGAAACAGGCCTTCCTTGTCTGACACCGCACCGGTAAAACTTCCCTTCCTGTGCCCAAAAAACTCGCTTTCCATCAAGTCAGGCGGTATTGCACCGCAATTTACCGGAATAAATGAACCGGCAGCACGAGGACCCTGCTCATGGATCATCCTCGCAACCAATTCCTTACCTGTGCCTGATTCGCCACTGATGTAAATCGGGGCCTGGCTGCGGGCAAGTTTACTGATGGATTTTCGTATATTCTGTATGATCTGACTATCACCGATAATTTCACGTTCGGATCGTGCCTGCTCACCGGAGAGTTTCAGGGCGCTTTTAACCAGCGTCCGTAATAATCCCAGATCTACAGGTTTTGTCAGGAAGTCAAAGGCACCGGACTTCAGGGCCAGGATTGCAGACTCGATGCTGCCGTGCGCGGTGATAACAGCAATCGGCATTTGTGGATGATGTTTCTGAGCATAGGCGACAAATTCGATGCCATCACCGTCCGGCAGACGCATATCAGTCAGACAAATATTAAAGTTATGTTCTTTCAACAACCGGCGTGCGCTATCCAGATTTGCTACGCATAAACTGCGTACATCCATACGCTTCAAAGTAATTTCCAGCAATTCCCTGATATCCGGCTCATCATCTATGACCAACGCAAGTGGAGTATTCATTGAATTTAATTTTGTTGTCTTTCTACGTGCGGGAAATGGATGCGAAAACAACAACCGTTGCTTGAATTGGAATGCAGACTTAATGATGCCTGATTCGCTTCACATAATTCACGGGATATATAGAGACCGAGCCCTGATCCTGTGGAATTTTTTGTAAAAAACGGTTCGAACAGGTGTTCTACAACCTCATCAGAAATCCCTGGTCCGTGGTCAATCACATCCAGATAGGGACGTTCTGTTTCCTTTCTGATACCGCACCTGAATTCAATAAATGGTAAACCATTGCTGTAGCGAATTGCATTTTCACTGAGGTTCCACAATACCTGATGCAATTGACTTGGATCCATGCAGATATTCATATCCTCCGGTTCTATTAAATAGCTGATGGCCTCTGGTACAAGTTGCTGATACAGAATAAACTCCCGGATGAATTCATCCAGCCACAACTTGATCTGAAATTGTTTTGGTGTTGCTGACCCCCGCCTGCTGATTTGCTGGACATTTTCAATGATGGCATTCACCCTGTATGTCTGCTCCATGATGATCTGAATGAGCCGGTTATCTTCTCCATTCACGGATTCCGATTCAGACAATAACTGTCCTGCATGGCTGATTGCGCCAAGCGGATTTCTTACCTCATGTGCAATACTTGCTGCCAATCTCCCGAGAGAAGCAAGTTTCATGTGCTGTGCTCTTTGCCGTAGTGAAGCAACATCTTCAAGAAATATCAGAGTTTCAAACTTGGTATCAGGTTTCAAACGGGTAAAAGAAACCTGTACATCCAGCTCGCTTCTGTCCGGTTTGATGATGAAAGTACGGTTGCTTTCATGATGCAACCATTCATTAAACTTGACGGAAAGTTCCGGCGCAATATTAATCAGGGGCTCATGATAAATTTTCCTTTCCAGCCCTAATAATGTTCGTGCAGATTCATTGATTAATCGTATACGGAATTCATAATCCAGTACAATTATTCCTGAATGCATGCGCTGTACAATATTCTCATTAAGACGCGCCATACTTTCCAGATCAACAGCGCGTTCTTTTGCCAACGCTTCACTTTTTTCAACACGCGCAGACAGGATGTTGCCAAGAATTGCAGTAATGAAAAACGTGATTCCAAGCAAGCCGGCATGTGTGTAATTTGGCGGTGGATAATATCTGGAAAGCTGCACATAAACTTCCTGACCCAACACAACCAGCGCTGCAATTGCGGCAAATAATATGGCAATTCGCCCGGCACTCAATATGCTGCCTCCTGCAACGGCAATCACCAGCAACATGCCAAAACCACTGCTCAGTCCGGCGCTTGCGTACATCATCATGCTGATGGCGGCAATATCAATTAACACTTGCCCGGCAACCTGTAGATTATAACGAGGGATCTGAAACCGGATTACAAATGCAATTGCAATTGAAAAGGCCAGATAAATGTGTGCAACGATGGAAAATAAATCGCGATCATATATACCTAATGGTTGAGGAAGATGGCCTGCCCATATCAATGCAACAAACAGAAACGTGATAAGAAAGCGATACAGATTGAAATACTGTAGTGCCTGCCATGAAATATCAGGATGTTTATTGCTGAGATAATAATCAGCCATTCAATTACCCTTTAGATGATGTAATCTGATGTTCCCGACAACAGTAATACCGGTCATTGTTGAACAAGGCTTCCTCCCTGGGTACATATACACCACACTGATCACAACGTACCATTTTAGATATTTTAGGAGATGTTTTTCCAGCATGTGTTTGCGTTCTTATTTTCTGTATGACCCAATAGAGCAGCCAGATACTGCCAATAATTAATAAGAAGCGTAAGAATCCCATCTGATTTCATGCAAAATATAAATTTTCAATTGCTGATTCTGAAAATATCTATTCCATTAAGTTATATAGTTGGATATATTTCTATAATCCCTGAAAATACCAATACTAAACAAAATCATCCAGCACAACAAAACAATAACAGAAGAGATATATGAATCTCCACGAATACCAGGCTAAAAAGCTGTTTGCTGAGTATGGTATACCTGTGCCACCGGGGAAACCCACACATACTGTTAAAGAGGCATTGCGTAATGCCTCGGATTTAGGCGGTACCAGCTGGGTTGTCAAGGCACAGGTTCATGCAGGTGGCCGTGGCAAGGCGGGTGGAGTGAAACTCGCACACGGTCTGGAAGAACTGGAAACCGTGGTCCGTAATATGTTGGGAACACGTTTGATCACAAAACAATCTGCGCCTTCTGGTCAGCCTGTTAACTGTGTCCTGATCCAGGGACTTGCAGATATAGCAGCAGAATTTTATCTGGGTATGGTCGTTGATCGCAGTAGCAGACGGATAGCCATTATTGCCTCCAGCGCCGGAGGAATGGACATTGAGGAAGTCGCAGCAACCAAACCTGACAAGATTTTTAATACCATTATTGATCCTGTTCTGGGTGTGCAGAATTTCCAGACGCGGAGAATCGGTGCTGCGCTTGGGCTGGATAATAAACAGCAAAAACAACTGAATCATATTATTAAAGCTCTCTACCGGCTTTTTCTTGACAAAGACCTCGGTCTGATTGAAATCAATCCCCTGATTGTAAGCAAGGCAGGCGAATTGGAAGCGCTGGATGCAAAAATTTCTGTCGATGACAATGCATTATTCAGACAGGCCAACCTTGAAGAATGGCGTGATCCATCCCAGGAGGATGAAAAAGAAAGCATTGCCAAACGGTTTGATCTGAATTACGTCACACTGAATGGCAATATTGCCTGTATGGTGAATGGTGCCGGACTTGCCATGGCCACGATGGATATCATCAAACTGCATGGAGGCGAACCGGCGAATTTTCTGGATGTTGGTGGCGGTGCAACCACTGAAAAAGTAGCTGAAGCGTTTAAATTAATCGTCTCTGATCCCAATGTTAAGGCCATTCTGGTAAATATCTTCGGTGGCATAGTGCGTTGCGATCTCATCGCAGAAGGCGTGATCAAGGCCGTGCAGGAGGTCGGTGTTAATGTGCCGGTGGTCGTCCGGCTGGAAGGAACAAATGTCAAACAAGGAAAAAATATTCTGGCAAGCAGCGGGCTAACCATCATACCAGCTGATGATCTTGCCGATGCAGCCAACAAGGCCGTTGCAGCCGCAGGAAAACGTTGATGGCCATTCTGGTTAATAAAGAAACAAAAGTGATCGTACAGGGTTTCACCGGAAAACAGGGCACTTTCCACGCTGAACAGGCCATTGAATACGGGACAAAGATTGTTGGCGGCGTAACACCCGGGCGGGGTGGTGAAACCCACCTGGACAGGCCGGTGTTTAATACTGCACATGAGGCGGTTGAAGAAACAGGCGCGGACGCAAGCATGATTATGGTGCCTGCCGCCTTTGCAGCAGAATCAATTACGGAAGCGATTGATGCGGGTATAAAGATTATTGTTTGTATTACTGAAGGCATACCGGTATTGGATACGCTCAAAGTCCGGGCTTGTCTTGAACGCTATCCTGATGTCCGTCTGGTTGGCCCGAACTGTCCTGGTGTGATTACGCCCGGACAATGCAAGATCGGCATCAT
>JACQHV010000113.1 GCA_016198885.1 Gammaproteobacteria bacterium | reverse complement strand
CTAGTGCGTCTACCAATTTCGCCACCTCGGCATGGATTCAAACAGACGGCGGACTTTACCTAGCGACTCAAATATTGTCAATGAACAGAAAAACCTCCCGTAAAAACAGATCGCCAGATCTACATGGCCTGCCGGAACGCGATGCAATTCTCAAATATTTAACGGACAGTAACAGACCACGCAGTTTGCGCCGCATTGCAGAGTCCCTGGGAGTTGAGGAAAGTAACGCCCGCCAGGCGCTTGACAGGCGTTTACGGGCAATGCAACGCGATGGCCAGATCATCAAAAACCGTCGTGGCGGTTATGGGCTGGTTGACAAGATGGATCTGTTACGCGGTCGAATCATAGCTCATCCCGACGGATACGGTTTTCTCAAGGTCGATACAGGGGGTGACGATCTTTTCCTTTCCCCACGTGAAATGCGTGGTCTCCTGCATGGTGATCGAATCCTCGCACGCGTCACGGGGATTGATAAACGCGGACGCCGTGAGGGTGCGTTGGTGGAAGTGCTTGAACGCGCCAACCAGCAGATCGTAGGACGCTATTACAAAGAAGGGAATATTGGTTTTGTCGTTCCGGATAATAAACGATTACATCAGGACGTTCTTATTCCACCAGCCAATGAAGGCAAGGCAAAACCGGGGCAATATGTTGTTACCAACATTCTCCATCAACCTGATAAACATACACAACCGGTTGGAGACATCGTCGAGATTCTTGGTGATCACATGGCAGCCGATCTGGCGGTGGAGATTGCTGTCCGCACCTACGATTTGCCATGTGAATGGCAGGACGGTGTGATCAAGGAAACAAGACAATTCACCGAAGAAATCTGTGAATCAGACAAGGAAGGCCGGAGTGATTTGAGGAATCTTCCGATTGTCACCATTGATGGTGAAGATGCGCGTGATTTTGATGATGCAGTCTATTGTGAACGGCAGGGAACTGGTTGGCGATTACTTGTTGCAATTGCTGATGTTTCCCATTATGTCAAACCGGGGACTGCGCTGGATGAAGAGGCCGAACTGCGGGGGAATTCTGTTTACTTTCCAAGACGGGTAATCCCGATGTTGCCTGAGATTCTTTCCAATGGCCTCTGTTCGTTGAAGCCAAATGTTGATCGCCTGTGTCTGGTGTGTGAACTCAATATTAATAAACAGGGCAAGGTTAAAAACTATCGTTTCCTTGAAGGGGTGATAAGTTCAGCGGCACGGCTGACCTATACGCAAGTCGCTGCAATGTTGGTTGATAAGGATGTTTCATCACGTAAACACTATAAGTCATTACTGCCACATCTGGAAAACTTGTATCATTTATATCAACTCGTTCATAAGCACCGGCGGTCCAATGCAGTCATAGATTTTGAATCTACGGAAACACGGTTTGTATTTGATGTAAACGGCGGGGTGGAGAACATTCAATCCTATGAACGCAATGATGCGCATCGCCTGATTGAGGAATTCATGTTGTCCGCAAATGTCGCTGCAGCGGAATTTCTTATTAAACATGAAATGCCAGTCCTGTTTCGTATTCATGAAATACCCAAAGAAGAAAAACTGAAAGACCTGCGCGCGTTTTTGGGTGAACTGGGTCTCAGTCTGGGTGGTGGTGAAGAACCGTCAGCGAAAGATTACGCGAATCTGCTTGATCATATTAAGAAAAGGGACGACAGGCACTTGATTGAGACGGTATTGCTGCGCAGTTTGCCTCTGGCAGTATATAGTGCGGATAATGTCGGTCATTTTGGACTGGCCTTCCCGGTTTATACACATTTCACCTCGCCGATACGCCGTTATCCGGATTTATTGATACATCGTGCAATCCGTCATCTGCTTCATCACAAATCTCACAACAGGTTTGAATACCAGAGAGATGATATGCATCAGTTCGGCGCGCATTGTTCGATGACTGAACGCCGTGCTGATGAGGCGACCCGTGACATTATTCGATGGCATAAGTGTGAATTCATGCAGGAAAAGGTGGGTGAGATATTTAATGGAACAATCAGTGGTGTGACATCATTCGGATTATTTGTCGAACTTGATGATATTTATGTTGAAGGGCTCGTGCATGTCACCGCCTTGCCCATAGATTATTATCATTTTGATCCGATTGGTCATCGCCTGCGCGGTGAGCGCAGTAACCGGGTTTATCGTCTGGCAAACAAGGTCAGGGTGATGGTAACAAGAGTTGATCTGGATGATAAAAAAATCGACTTTGAACTGGTTGAAGGTTAATTGATTGCCCTGGTCTTTTGTCAGTAGCCATTAGTTAGTCTACATACAATTGACAAAGGACTGATAACAAATCATCAATGACTAGAGAAAAATCAGAAATTATTTACGGATTGCATGCCGTAAGACATGCATTGCAACATTCACCGGTGTATGTATTGGAGATCTGGATTCAGAATGACAAGCAATCTGTACGGGGTATACAGGATATAATAAAACACGCCGGTACAATTCCGGTGCAATATGTTTCCAGACAGGCCATGGATAAACTGACACAATATGCCCGTCACCAGGGTGTTATAGTCAGGAAAAAAAAGGTTCAATCAGCAAACATTAATCTGACTTCACTATTAGTCATGGAAGATGATACGACACCGCTTTATCTGGTACTTGATGGAGTTCAGGACCCGCATAATCTGGGGGCCTGTATACGTACTGCTGATGCAGCCGGTGTAAAGGCCGTAATCATTCCGAAGGATCGTGCTGTTACTCTTAATGCAACTGTACGCAAGGTTGCGAGTGGCGCCGCCGAAAATGTTCCTGTCGTTGAGGTAACAAACCTGGCCCGGTCTTTGCGGGAGTTGCAGGACGCAGGAATCTGGATCATCGGCACCGCCATTGATGCAGGGGCCAGTATTTATAATGTGGATTTAAACAGACCCCTGGCGCTGGTCATGGGCTCGGAAGAAAAGGGGCTCAGGCAGAATACCCGCAACCACTGCGATATGCTGGTAACTATCCCCATGGCCGGTGTTGTGGAGAACCTGAATGTATCTGTGGCAACAGGCATTTGTTTATATGAAGCAATCCGGCAAAGAATATGCGTGAAGCGTGAAACGT
>JACQHV010000005.1 GCA_016198885.1 Gammaproteobacteria bacterium | reverse complement strand
TCGGCATGGCCTCGCCGATGCTGCAGGAAGTGTTCGGTGGCAAGCTCATTGACGTTGATCTGACACTGGCGCAACTTGCCGAGGATCAGCGATTGCGGGTCGCAACCATCGCCGCGGGTTTTACCGGTTTGATCAGTCTTTTTAACATTCTCGGGCGCTTCTTCTGGGCGTCATTGTCTGACTATATCGGCCGCAAGCTGACGTATTACATCTTTTTCACGCTTGGTATGGCACTTTATGCCTCGGCGCCGTTAGCAGGAGAGATCGGCAGTGTGGCACTGTTCGTGACGATCTTCTGCATTATCCTGACCATGTACGGCGGTGGTTTTGCCACGATTCCTGCCTATCTCGCGGATGTCTTCGGCACGCAGTTTGTCGGAGCCATTCATGGCCGGCTGCTCACTGCCTGGTCGACGGCCGGGGTGCTAGGTCCTGTTCTGGTGAATTCTATCCGCGAGTTTCAGATCGAAAGTGGGGTGCCGCGCGACCAGGCCTATAACATTACCATGTACATCCTGGCCGGCCTGCTGTTTATAGGTTTTATTTGCAACTTTCTTATCAAGCCGGTTGCCGAGAAATTCTATATGACAGACGCTGAACTTGACAATGAACGGCGGCTTGCTCATGAAGCCGGTATGAAGAATTCCAATACCCGGAACTGAGGAGATACAGCTTATGGACCAGCACGATACACAGGTGAATTCAGAACATCCCGGCGCCGGCAGTTGGTTGTGGGTCGCGGTGGCGTGGCTCGCTGTTGGCATCCCGCTGGCATGGGGGATCTGGCAGACTCTTAAGAGCGCCGCAAAATTGTTTGCCTGAGTTAATAAAGCTGCCTGGTTATCAATCCTTAAAATTTGCAAAATACGTCAGTTCGTTCTATGGAATTAAACGCCACTATTGATAGAGAAGAGGCAAAAAAGCTTCAACCAAGACTGGAACAGGGTATACGGTTACAACGGCAAGGGGAGCTGGGCAAGGCTGCACAAATATATCAGGAAATTCTTAACCGTATACCGGATCATCCGGATGCACTGCATTTGCTCGGAACGATTATGTATAAATGCAGCAATTACGCTATTGCCGCCTCTATGATCAAGAAGGCAATCAATATAGCTCCAAAGGTTCCTCAGTATCATAACAGCATGGGTAAAGTCCTGGTTAAACTCGGACAACATGATCAATCAATCAAGTACTATGAGAACGCGCTTGATATAGACCCCGATTATATTGATGCACAGGATAATCTTTTACTGCTGATGCGATGGTCAAATAAACCTGAGGGTATTGTTGAAAGATTTAAAAAGTACGCAGACAGCAATAATAATAATCCCCTCGCATATCTTTCACTTGCAATAGCTTGTCAAAGACAGGGAAGATTCGATGAAGCTGTTCTGAATTTCGAGAAATCAATCTCACATGATCAAAACTGTTTCCAGGCTTATATCGGATACACTTCATGTAAAAAAATTACGGAAGAAGATAAAAATCTGATTTATAGAATGATGAAACTGGCAAATTCAGATTTTTTATCTGATTCCAATCGTTCTAAATTGTTATTTTCAATCGGCAAGGCATACGATGATATAGGAGATTTTGATACTGCCTTCATAAATTATGATAAAGCAAACAAGATCAGAAGAACTACATTTGATGGATCATTTAACAGAGCAGACAGCTCGCTATACTTTGCAAGGCTTAAATCAGCTTTCACAAAGGAAATTATCGATAGAGCTAATGGTGCAGGTAATGACAGTATTCGCCCCGTGTTTATTACCGGATTATCACGCACTGGTAAGACATTGATAGAGCAAGTATTGGCCAAACATGGAAAAGTTTTTGGTGCAGGAGAGCTCTCCTATATACAAGATATTACCAAGACTCTTCCAAGTCATTTACAAACCTCCAGATCATATCCGAGATGTATTTCACGTATTAATAATGACGTGTTACACAAATTAGCGGATAAATATCTGGGATTGATTGACAATATACCACCTGAATATACGAGAGTGATAGATTCGATGGGGGCAAATTTTTTACATATAGGTTTGATAAATATGATGTTCAGGAAGGCCAAGATCATTCATTGCTATAGAAATGCGCTGGATACTTGTCTTTTGTTGTATTTTACGGATTTTGATACTTATAAATTTCATCGATATGCTTTCGATTTGAGTGACATTGGTTTTTATTATCAACAATATAACGACCTGATGGAGCACTGGCGAAATATTCTCCCAAATAAATTTCTTGAAATAAGCTATGAAGATCACATGGCCAAGCAAACGTCAATGCTCAAGTGTTTGATTGATTACTGTGGACTTGATTGGGACTTAAACTGCAGCAAGTTTTGTAATACAGAACAATTAATAATGAATTCCGGTTTTTGGCAGGTGAGACAGGAAATTTATCAACCATCAATAGATAAATGGAAAAATTATGAAAAATATCTCCAACCATTGAAAGACGCGCTACAGATTTAGCTACCAGTTTCTATAAGGATGTTTTACCAGACATACATTATAGTAACGGGGATCGGACGAAACTTCCTTGCCAATCCAGTCCGGTTTGGCAAATGATTGTTCGGCTGTTGCGAGTTCAATCTCGGCAACCACCAGGCCTTCATTTTGACCGGAAAAGACGTCCACCTCCCATGTGTGTTGTTCATGGGGGACGAGGTAACGGATTTTTTCTATTAACGGGCGTGTACAGAGATTTTGCAACATCTCTTTTGCGTCTTTAACAGGGATAGGGTAATCATATTCAGTACGAAAAATTCCCAGGGTGGCGCTTTTAATATTAAGATCCGCTTTGTCACCCGCGATCCTGACGCGTATGGAACATAATTCATTGGTCGTAAAATAACCTTGTTGATAGTGAATACCCTCAGATGCCTCTTTACGCCAGTTATCGTTGATAACAAGAAATTTTCTTTCAATCTCTATTCCCATGAAACTATCGTAACCCTGCTAATGAAAAACGTGAAGTTATAAAAACAATATGTCTCGAACGCAATATACGGGCAATATTTTCAACAGACGCATGTCGGTGATGTTTTTACTGGGATTTTCCTCCGGTCTTCCATTGTCGTTATGTGCAAGCAGCCTTCAGGCATGGATGGCGACAGTAGATATAAATATAAGAACAATCGGGCTGTTTACGCTGGCACAAATACCTTATGTACTGAAATTCCTGTGGTCCCCTTTTATGGATCGATATGCCCCTCCAGGATTTGATCGCCGGCGCAGCTGGATATTTGTATCGCAACTGTTTCTTATCGTTGTCATTATGTTGATGGCGCTATCTGATCCACACCGTAATCTGAAAATTATGGGGATCCTTGCGTTGTTAATTGCATTTCTTTCCGCCTCTCAGGATATTGCCTTTGACGCGTATCGCACGGATTTGTTGAGTGAAAAGGAACGGGGAATAGGGGCGGGTATCTCCGTTTCTGCTTATCGTATTGCAATGATTGTGTCCGGTGCGGGCGTATTGATTATGGCGGATCACATTGGATGGCAGGCGGCACTTCTTGTTATTTCCGTGTTATTTATCATTGGTGTCACCGGTGTTATTTATGGCCCTAATATAAAATATGAATCGAAGCCTCCATCAACACTTAATGAGGCAGTTATAAATCCCTTTAAAGAATTTCTTGAACGTGATTCGGCATGGCTAATTTTAATCTTTATTGTACTCTACAAACTGGGTGATGCCTTTGCAGGTTCTCTGACAACGGTTTTTCTTATAACGGACCTGGGATTCAGTCTCACTGATGTCGGTTTGATTAATAAAGTAATCGGATTGATTATGACCATTGTTGGCGCCTTGTTTGGCGGAGGATTGATGATCCATATTGGATTATTCAACGCATTATTATGGTTCGGTATTGTCCAGGCCCTGACTAATCTGGGTTTTATGTTTCTCGCCGGGTATGGCAAGAGTTACGCCGGTGCAGTTGTAGTGATTGGAATGGAGAACCTGGCGGGTGGAATGGGGACAGCGGCATTTGTCGCGTTACTAATGGCGCTCTGTAATCATCGCTACACTGCCACACAGTTTGCATTATTATCCGCGTTGTCTGTGGTCGGCAGGGTCTTTGTGGGGCCGCCATCAGGTCAACTGGTAGCTCTCCTGGGCTGGGTCGAATTCTTTTTTATTACCTTTTTGATAGCGTTACCCGGTATTATTTTGCTGCTAAGCTTTAAGCCAAAATTCAACCAGCTTGATCAACTCTCTCCTGAAATAAAAATATCCTGAACGTATGGAAGGGTGTTTCTCAGTTTGCTGATTGTTATCGCCAGCCCTGCATGTTTCTGTGATCCATTTTACGGCGCTGCTTGCTCTGCATCGGGTTTTGACGATGTGGTTTATCGTTTTGCGCAATACGTTGCCCATTATGCATATTTATTCTGGCTGAGCTGTCGCGCTGCGCAAGGTGAGTGCCTTTTATGGTTGAGGTTGAACGCTCTGCTATTTGATTTATTCCTTGATGTTGTTTGTTCTGTATGTTTTTACGGTGCGCATCATCATGATATACCATTTGCTGTTTTTCATACCTGCTATTACGAGAGGAACTGTCGTATTGCACAAGAGGCATTTTTTCATTAGTTGAGCGTTTCACCACAGGCTCTATTTCCCGAGACCGTGTATTCTGATTATTTTTACGAGGAGCGTTATTGATTAGAACAATTCGCTGGTCATCATGCCTGTTTTTAACAGAGGGGTTTTGGCGTTGCGCAAGGGACAGAATTTTTACGGGTGAACGTTTCACTTTATGATCTATTCCATGAAGTTGCCTGATATCCTTGTTTTCATGAGAAGCGTTGTTGAGACGCACAACATGCTGCTCTTTATGTAAATTTTTATCCTGGAAACCCTTGTGTTGTACACTTTGTTGTACATTATTATCCCGGTGATGATTCCAATCATGATCATGATTCCCGTCATGGTGCCCGTCATGATCCCAGTCATGATTGTGGTATCTGTGATGATATCCATAATATCGATATGGAATGTAGGAGTAATATCGATAATAGGGGTAATAAAAGTATGGATAATAAAAATAGGGATAATAGCCATAGATATGCGTGCTTGGGTAAGGATGGTAATAAACGTGGTAATAAGGATACCAGTGGTAAAAACCATAGGTATATAAATAGGGGTAAATATAGGGGTAATAACCAAAATGGCTATAAAAAGGACCGGGGCATCTGTAATAATAAGAATAATAAGCCGGCCCGCAACCGTATCCATAATGGCCGTGATGACCATAATTACTGTATCCAAAATGGAAGGAAAAGTTATTTGCCTGTGTTGCTGGTGATATCAGTAAAGAAATTCCAGAGAACATGGCCGCTAAAATGTATCGACGCATTTTCATAATCCGCCCTTGAAAGCACTGTGATACTGTTCTAACTATAGACAATACAGGTACACTATGGTTGCCGGGAAAATTTCCCACCGTCTGGAAATTGAATATTGCACACAATGCCGCTTCATCTTGCGTGCAACATGGATGGCACAGGAATTATTGATGACGTTTGCTGAGGAACTTGGTGAAGTGGCCCTGATTCCAGGTGGAGGTGGAATATTTGAGATTCGACTGGATGGTGTCACCGTGTTTTCAAGAAAGAATGAGGGTAGATTTCCGGAATCTAAAGAAATAAAGAAGCGGGTGCGCGATAAAATTGCACCAGATAAGGACCTGGGGCATAGTGACAACTAGATCTTTTTATTCAGCATCCCTGACAATTCTGATTCCGATAAGATCGTACCCTGCGTCAGATTTGAATTTGTCCCGCTTCATTCTTCTTATTGATTGTGGCGGACTGTTGTATGAGCCCCCCCGCGCTATTCGCAGGGAACAATCGCCACCTTCCCAGATTCCACCATCGGTCGGTGCACCATCGTAATTGTCATGCCAGCAGTCTTGAACCCATTCGGCCACATTACCGGCAGTATCATAGATTCCGAATTGGTTGGGTTCGAAACTTCCGATTTTAGCGGGTTTGCGGGGATCAAACTGGCTACTGCATCCAAAACAATGGGCTCTTGAAGGTTCTTCATTAAAACCCCACCAGAATGGCGCGTTTATACCACCTGAGGCGGCATATTCCCACTCAGCCTCGGTGGCCAGGCGGTACTTTTTACCGCTTTGTTCGGACAGCCACTTCGTATAGTAATAGGCATCATCCCAGGATACGAATATCACCGGATGCGTTTCACGTTCCATATAAAGATTGTCAGGTAGTTTGCGATCGGTCGCATTGGCAAATTTGTCATATTCAGCAAAAGTAATTTCATGTTTGCTGATTGCAATTTTGTTAATTTTTACTGTATGACGTGGACGCTCATCCGTCATGCTCGATGAGCTTGGGCTGCCCATTTCAAATGTCCCGGCCGGCAGCCATACCATTTCAGGACCTGTTCCCCCTTCTTTCAGTGCATCACGAAATTCCTTGCTGATGGCGGCAGTAGCTTGTGCTTCCAGTTTTGATTCCGGTTTGGTTTCGAGTTTTGCTATTTCTTCTGTCTTTGCCGCAGGTTCAACCGGTTTTTCAACTTCTTCTATCTTGGCTGCTTCTGGTTCGGCTTCGGCTTGTGCTTCTGTATCTTTCTCAGCATCAGGCGGGGCTTCGGCCACACCTTTCTCTTCAATAGTTTCTTCAACTTCCTCCGTTTCAGTTATCTGAACGGGTTCAGTCACTTCAGGAGCAACGGTTTTCTTTCCTGAAAAGATAAAAAATCCTGCAATGGCAGTAATGATAATGATACCCGCGGCAATTCCTACTATCAGCCCGGCCTTTCCCCCGGGTTCCTTACGAATTTCCAATATTTCTGCCTGGGCGGATTCTTGCGCAGCTGCAGTTTTGGCGGCACTTGCTGCAGCTTGTGCGGCACCTGTTCTGTCAGTGATATCTTCCTCTTCTTCCGGTTCGGGGGGTGGTGGTGCAGCAGCAACTACCTCTTTGTCAACGATATGGACAACAATTACAGTTGTATTATCCTGTTTGGGCATCCCTGCTTCTTCAACTGCATTTAACAGTGCATCTGCACATTCCTTGGGGGATTTTGACCAGTCCGTGTATTGAATAATTTTCCCGTCACTGAGAGTATCGAGTCCGTCACTGGTGATAAGTATTTTGTCACCGGCTTTTAATTGCAACGGTGTTATCGGGCAGTCAATATCGGAAATATCTGACCCGGTAATGGCGCTCATCAGCATATTTCTTGAAAGCCCGGGCTCTGCGTCGACCGGTGTGCCTGCGGCTGCCATTCTATCCAGGAATCCACCATAACTGTGATCTGCATTGATCTTTTGCAGTTCCCTGTTTCGCATGAGGTAAAGATTGCTGTCGCCAACACTGGCCCACCAGATACTTTCCTTTTCAAATACAGTAGCAACCATGGTACAGCCCATACCTTCGAGTGCGGGAGTTTCCTTGACGGTTTCGGCAATGGAATTATTTGCCTTAAGGACTGCCCCGGTGAGGACCTCTGAGAGAGTATCTGTTGGATAGTTGGCTGTTACATGCTTATTTAAGGCCTGTACAGCCATATTGCTGGCGACATTGCCAGCAGCATGGCCACCCATGCCGTCTGCTACAATGACCAGGGCACTAGGATGACCGTCAGCATCGGACAGATAGGTGATCAGGAATGCATCTTCCTGATACTCTCGTGCCCCATCAATCTGGGCACCGGCAATTTCGAAACTAATGGCCATTAATGCTTATAATTTCATAGGTTTATTTGAGTAAAATGACCTTTTACATGAAGATGTTTTATTTTATCCCCTGTATGCCATTGATGATAACAAAACTTGTGCAAAACAGTGATTGGTATCCTACCAGTCCCCCTACATTTTACAAAATAAATTGTTGATTATGAGATGAAATTTCAAGCTTAACCGGATGGTTAAAAATAGTGGCTGATAAATACGAAAAACAGATTACAAAGTGGCGGTTGGATGATCAAAGGCGGTTATTTAGCCAACTAAAGGCTCAAAATCCATCTGTAACACAGGATATTGAGTCACTGCATAAGCAGATAAGGCAGGTCATGGACGATAATCAGGAAGCCGGGGAAGTGACATGTCCAATAGTCGGGTTTTCAATGGATTTACCCATCCATGCGTGGCTTGATGAGATCAAAGAGGCAATTCAACAACATCAGGTGGTGATCATCTGCGGTGCAACCGGCTCAGGTAAAACGACACAGCTACCCAAAATTTGTTTAACTCTTGGCAGGGGGATCAATGGACTTATCGGCCACACCCAGCCACGTCGTATTGCAGCGAAGACAGTTGCAACACGTATTGCTGAAGAATTGGCCACACCATTGGGTGAAGTAGTAGGTTTCAAGATCCGTCATAGCGATAAAACATCAAACAATACCTATATCAAATTGATGACGGATGGCATATTGCTTGCCGAGATGCAGCATGATGGCCTGCTTGAAACTTATGACACCCTGATCATCGATGAAGCCCATGAACGAAGCCTGAACATCGATTTTATTCTTGGTTATTTGAAACAGCTTCTGCCCATACGTCCCGATCTCAAGATTATCATCACTTCGGCGACCATTGATATTCAGCGTTTTTCAGAACATTTTGATAACGCGCCTGTGATTGAAGTCTCGGGCCGCACTTATCCTGTGGAAGTCCGCTACCGGCCAATGGATACGGATGAATCCGGAGATGAGACAATAAACGATATGGCGTTGCTTGCGGTGATCAGGGAATTATCACTGGAAAGTCATGGTGACATTTTAATCTTCCTTGAAGGAGAAAGGGAGATCCATGAAACTGTCCGGTTTCTGAATAAACAGAAATTTTCTGATACCGATATTTTGCCTTTGTATGCGCGTCTGGATATTGTACAACAAGCCAAAATATTCAAACCGCACAGACGACGGTATATCATTTTGGCCACAAATGTAGCTGAGACTTCACTGACAATTCCGGGTATCTGTTATGTCATCGACAGAGGTCTTGCGCGCATCAGTCGATACAACCGTCGAAGCAAAGTGCAACAACTGCCGGTAGAAAAGATTTCACAGGCATCAGCGGAACAGAGAAAAGGACGCTGCGGCCGGATTGCTCCAGGTATTTGCATACGTTTGTATTCAAATGAAGATTTTGCTGCAAGACCCCTTTATACGGATGCTGAAATCCTCAGGACAAATCTGGCTTCTGTCATCCTGCGAATGAAAGCACTGGAACTTGTTGACATCAGGGAATTTCCATTCATTGATAAACCGGATTTACGTTATATCAATGATGGAGTGCGATTATTAACTGAACTCAAGGCAGTAGATACGGATGGAAACCTAACAAGCACAGGCAGGCAACTTGCGCGTCTGCCAATCGATCCGCGATATGGAAAGATTTTGCTGGCAGCGCATGAATTATCATGTATTACGGAAGTACTGATTATTGTCAGCGCACTGAGTGTACAGGACCCCAGAATCAGACCACTCGATACGCAGGAAAAAGCGGATAAGGCGCATCAACGGTTTGCAGATGATCGATCCGATTTCATGTGGTTTTTGAATCTCTGGAATTTCTATCACGAACGTTCCAGACATCTGTCCCGGAATCGGTTGCGCAAATTATGCAACCAGAATTTTCTTTCATTTGCGCGTATTCGTGAGTGGAAGGAAGTACATAAGCAATTATCTGAACTGTTGTCCGAAATGGGCATCCGGGAAAACACAGAACCGGCAAATTACAACAATATTCATTGTGCATTACTGAGTGGATTGTTAAGCCACATTGCCATTAAGTCCGACCACAGGGAATATACCGGCGCACGCGGAATAAAATTAAATATCTTTCCGGGTTCTGATCAATTCAGCAAATTGCCGAAATGGATTGTAGCCGCTGAATTGACTGAAACAACACGATTATATGCACGGACCGTGGCAAGTATCGATCCTCAGTGGCTTATTAAACCCGCAGAACACCTGCTTCTGTCTCAATATTTCGAGCCCCACTGGGACACACGGGCGCAACAGGTTATGGCCTATGAAAAGGTGACGCTTTATGGACTGATTCTGATTCCAAGACGCAGGATCAATTATGGCAGGGTTAACCCGGTGGAAGCACGCCGTATTTTTATACGGGATGCCCTGGTGGAGGGAAACTATAAGACACAAGCCGGATTTTTTGAATTTAATCATAAACTCATGGATGACATCAGGTTGCTGGAACAAAAATCCCGCCGTCTGGATATTCTGAATGAAGATTCAATTTATAAATTTTATGATCTGAAAATCCCTGCAAGCGTCTGTAATGGCCCTGCATTTGAAAAATGGTACCTGAAGGTGATGAAAGCGAACAGTAAATTTCTGTTCCTCAATAAAGTCGAGATCATGAATCATCCGGCGGAGTTGATTACCGATGAACATTACCCGGATTCGTTAAAAATCAACCAGAATGATTTACCGCTGACATACCGGTTTAAACCGGGTGAAATTGACGATGGAATCACACTTGATGTTCCTCTGCCTTTGCTGAATCAGCTTGATCATGGCCAACTTGAGCGATTGCTGGCGCCGTCCATACTGGAAGAAAAAATTGCCCTGATGCTCAAATCGTTGCCAAAACGACTAAGGCGCAATCTTATGCCAATCCAGGATTTCGCACAGGAATGTGCCAGGAACATAATGATGAATGAGAAACAGTTGGAAGTTAATCTGGCAGAGTATGTATTCCGCAACCGTGGCATTGAAATACCCCATGCTTTCTGGCAATCAATCACCCTGCCGGAACATTATCGGGTAAGGGTGCGTGTGCTAAATGAAAAAAATGAAGTTCTGACGGAAGGCCGTAGTCTGACGGAACTCAGGGAAAAATTGTCTGGTAACGTGCAGAAGAAACTGGAGTCAATTTCAGACACGGATATTAACCGTGATGGAATAACAGCATGGGATTTCGGCAAACTGCCTGATATAGTCAATCACAGGATCAATGGATTGACTGTGAGGGCTTATCCGGCAATTGTTGACATGGATAAATTTGTTTCAATCCGCTGTTTCGATACCGCAGAAAAGGCATGTATAACCATGCGATCAGGATTATTACGCTTGTTCATGCTGGCGTTAAAAAAAGATATAAATTATCTGAAGAAAAATCTGCCTCATATTGACAGGATGTGCATAAATTATCTGCCAATAGGCTCGTGCGATGAATTAAAAAATGATCTGGTCCGATTAATTATAGAACGTGTATTTATTGCAGATAATTACGAGATCAGAAGTCAGGATGAATTTAACAGGCGAAGGGATAACGGCATTCCCCGATTAATGATCGAAGCGAATGATATCTGTGATCTTGTCCATGGTTTACTGGAAAAATATCATGCTGTAAAAACAAGGGTTACAGATAATATCGCCGTCATCCATGCAGACACGATAGATGATATTCAGAATCATCTTTGCACACTTGTTTTCAATGGTTTTATCAGGCAAACACCACTCAGATGGTTAAGACATTATCCTCGCTATCTCGATGCAATCAACAAGCGATTGGAAAAATTATTTTTATTCCCTCATAAAGATAAAAAGCAATCAGTACAACTGAAACCTTTTTTGGATTTTTATAAACAATTAACAAGCGCACAACAGCATTTTGATATATCAACGCAGGAAATGGAAACATACCGGTGGATGCTGGAAGAATACCGGGTATCTCTCTTTGCCCAGGAATTGAAAACGGCAATGTCAGTATCAGTTGAACGTTTACAACAGCAGTTGGAAAAGCTCAGTAGGGTTTATAAACAACAGACTCGGAACATTTCCTGCCAGTAATATGATGCGAGTTAACAGTAATGATTGATCATACAATTGAATATTCCATTTTTCTGATTTTCACAGGTGCCGCTATTCTTGCCACTCTGGCGCTGTTCGCACGCCAGGCAATGATCGTCGGATATATTCTCCTGGGGATATTGCTTGGGCCCTGGGGTCTATCGCTGGTGAATGATGCTGAACTTGTTAAAGATATTTCCAACATCGGAATCATTTTCCTGCTGTATCTCCTCGGACTTGATCTTTTGCCACAGCAACTTTGGCGGATGCTGGGAGAGGCATTGAAGATTACATTGATCAGCTCTCTCCTGTTTTGCCTGACAGGGTTTGCTGTTGCATACATGTTTGATTATCCCATCCTGGATGCGGTTCTGATAGGTTCCGTTATGATGTTCTCCAGTACGATCCTGGGACTTAAATTACTGCCAACAACAATATTGCATCATCGTCACACGGGTCAGATAATCATCAGTGTATTGTTAATTCAGGATTTAATTGCAATTATTATCCTCTTGCTCCTGCAGGGATATGGAAAAGGCGCCAATTTATTGGTGGATATTGTGGCACAGTTGTCAACATTGCCGCTTCTCGCAGGAATTGCCTATATTCTGGATAGATATGTGCTTATCCGGCTGATTCAAAAATATGATCAAATCCATGAATATATTTTCCTGCTGGCGATCGCCTGGTGCATGGGTATCGCGGAACTTGCTGCCGGTCTTGGCCTTTCCCGCGAAATCGGCGCATTTATCGCAGGAGTAACTCTCGCGTCCAGTCCAATTGCATTATTTATTACAGATCGTCTTAAACCGCTCCGTGATTTTTTTCTGATTATTTTTTTCTTTTCACTGGGAGCGAGTTTTAACATGACTACCTTGCGGGGAATTATCATACCATCGGCTATTCTGGCTGTTTTTGTGATTGTGATAAAACCAATAATATTCAAAATGTTATTAACCAGGGCGGGTGAAAAAAAGACGATTTCGAAGGAAGTGGGTTATCGTCTTGGGCAGGTAAGTGAGTTTTCTCTTCTTATTGCAGTACTTGCTGTAGAATCCAATTTCATAGGGGAAATAACTTCCAACCTGATACAACTCACAACTTTGCTTACATTTATAATATCTTCCTACATTATTGTTTTAAATTATCCCACGCCGATTGCTATTTCTGATCGACTCAGGCGTGACTAGTTATTATGAAAAAAATTTACATTATTGCAGCTTTAGCGGGTATGGCTTTTATTCTGTTTATTATGGGTGATTATTTTTCTTTGTTTGGTACCAGACAGGATGAGATAACAGATTTTATTGAGTTAAATTTCAAGACAATTGATGAAGAAACAGGTGCTCTTGTTACAGATGCACATGTCAGATGTTTTCAGATGAAGAACCATAATGCCTGTGTGCAACGTGAAAGCGGTCAGGCGGGCATAGTTTCAATCAATCTACCAGTGCAGAAAATTATTACGCGTTCAATTTTGTTTGAAAAAAATATTCAATTACGTGAAACAGAGGATCCGAAAGTACATATTATGTTTAATCATGATGCTTATGCCAGCCCGGTGGAAACGATCTATATACAGGGATTACCTGAACTGACAACGAAAGTAATGACTGTATCCATGCCCAAACCAATGCGTAATGCTGAATAATAAATAATTTCCCTACCAGCAGGTTATTTGAGATATGAGCGATGCTTTAACATATCTGATGAAAATCCGTCCGGATGCCATGCATTCCTATTTTGATTTCATCAAGAAATCAGGAAAACATCTTGATAAAAAGACACGCGCGATCATCTCTGTATTGACCAAAGTGGATAATCAGACAGATACCGGATTCAGGCAATACCTCGTCAGGGCATTACAGGCGGGAGTAACGCCAGATGAGATAATTGACTCATTGCTGATTGCATTTCCCACGCTGGGGCTGTCAAAAATAATATGGGCAATAGATATCATTATTGACATGAATATTCCTGAATTTCAGCCGGATAAATTAGGCAATGATCAGAAGTGGCATGCAGTAATCGCAATCAGTGAAATAGTTGAAGGCGTTTCACGTCATGACTGTGACAGCCGTGAATTATTTATTTATCAGGACGGTGATTTTATCAAGGTATATGACAGTCGTTGTCCACACCAGGCAACGAATATCCCGGTTTCTGCGTTGGCAGGAAATACACTGACGTGTCCAAGACATCATTGGAAATTCGATATTACTACAGGAAAATGCATTGAAAACGGGACGAGACCCCTGAATCAATTGAATACAAAAGTCGAAAATGAAATGCTGTATGCATATTGGTAACAAATTTTTACAGTCAAGCCAATTTTTTGAGTTTTATTTCGATCAGTGCATTCATCTCCTGTTTAACAGTCGCTTCCACTCCCGCCGGATCAAATCGATAGCGATAATGCAGGGTGAGGATGGGCTGAATATTTTTATATGGATTTATACCCTCAATTCTTGAGATCCAGGCTGGTAACGTTTCACCTGGCCTGCGCGGCAGATTTAACTGTTCTATTTGTGCTATTAATTTATACAAGCTTGAATCTGAACCAAGCTTCTGAAATGTGGTACTGATCTTTGATTGATTCTTTTTGATTTTTGCCATACGTTCCTTGAAATAAATACGCCAGGCAAAATATCCAATTAGTGGAATTAACAACCATATGAAAATAGCTGATTGCATTTTTTCAGGATCGTCTACATTCCATGTTGAAAGTTTATACGACAACCATGACCATATATCCACGAAAGGTTCAATAGCTGAACTATTTTCTTCCTCCAGGGGTGCCCAAAGTGCAGGTGTAGTATCAATTACCTGCCATGTTTTATTCACATAAGCCAATACCCAGGAATGAGCGTGCCTGGCGCGGGCGATATACTGGCCTTCCAGGTGACTGTATTCCTGGATGGAGTAGCCAACAGCATATCGGGAGGGAATTCCTGCGGCACGTAATAATAATGCTGTCGAAGTGGCAAAATATTCACAATGTCCTTTTCTTGTCTCGAACAGAAATTTGGAAAGATACTTACCCCGCGGGTAACGTTCCTGTTGCGTGAGAGAATATCTGAAATTATTTGCAAAGAATTGTTTGATTGTATGTACGATCTCAGGACGGGATTTTGCGTCCAGTTGAAGATTCATTGCTATTTTTTCAAAATCCTTTTTATATAAAGGAGGAATTTCAAGGTCTTCCTTGTCCGGTGTTGTATCAAATGACTGATCCTGATTATATAAAACATCATACTTAAGCCATCCGGGATTCAATTCGAGGATTACACCACCGTAAGGACTGGTTTCAATCTGTGCGGCGGTTAAATTGGTAAGAACACTTGCGCCATGCGGGACTGGAATAACGGCCTTGTCTTCTTCCAGAAAGGTACTGATAGTAATTTTATTCTGTGCCCTGTTTGTTTTGTTTAATACCCAGCTCCTGCCACCAAGTGATGGATCGATGACATTAAAAGAATTCTTCAGGTTGGTCCATATGCCATAACCATACGTGTTATAAGTAGCTTCTCTGATCAGCAATGGAACGTTAAACTGTTTCCCCGCATCAACGCGCACCATGATTCGGTCTGATAGTTTTAATCTTCCAAGAGAACCTATAGCAGTTATAGTGCGATTTGGATCCCGGCTACGCCACATGAATTGATCAAACCAGTCAAGAAATGTTGTTTCAACAATTGCTTGCAGGGTTTGTATGCCGATTTGACCTGCATAAGCCATGGGAAAAGACATAATAAGGAACAATGCCCATGTTGATAATGGATAGCGCCCAGGACGAAATATCCACAGGGTCCAGGCAGTCAGGATACAAATAAAGATAAAAAACAGGATTGTGTGTTGATTTCCTGCGCTGGCAGAAATCATGCACACAAAAAGATAAGGGAAGGTCAGATCAATCCCCATGACGGAATCTGCCATATCCGATTCCAGTCTGCGCATACTGATAAATAACGCGCTGAGTTTAATTTTCTCTTGCGTACTGTAAACCTGGGCGAGTATCAGCAAAAAGAAAAAAAACGGAAGTAAGGACAGTATGATGAATATTCCATGAATAGAATGCACGGTAAATACATAAATAATGACAAAAAGAAAAATTATACTGCACAAGTCGGCAATATAATTAAATTCCCTGTCAGTTATCGACCAGCGCCACGATATCCAGTGAGATGCTTCCAGCAGAAGCGCCATAACGATCGCATACATAATGTAATCACACTGCCAGCCCCACAATATAAGCCCAACCCCGACCAGAAATGGGGGTGTATGTGTCAACGTTATACTGGTAGTGGTCATGAAATAGTCAGACGATTAATTTATCCATGCTTTGTTGAATATTATCAGCTTGTAATACCCAAAAATTTTCTGGTTGATCCAGCATGGGGTCAGTTACTGATTGTACTATCTCGGGTTTCTGACTGATTATGATTAGCAGTACCGGGATTTTCATTGACCTTAACTGACGTATCAATTGTTTCCGTTGTTCATCCCAATCAAGCAGAATACAAATAAAACCACTGGTTTCCGCACTGTGTGAAAGTACAAGTTTCTGAAGAATATCAAATGGCTGTTCAGTACAGATATCAACACATGCAAGGACTTCCAGCATATTTTCAACAGCAGCTAATCCTCTTCCCGCCGTGAATCGGTAGGCTCCGTTACTGACGAAAATGAGATCCAGCAAGGCATCCTGTTCCCTGATAGAAAC
>JACQHV010000111.1 GCA_016198885.1 Gammaproteobacteria bacterium | reverse complement strand
TTCAGTTTTGCCGCTGCCAGTAACCCCGTGCAGGAGAAATGTTTGACGATGATCTTTTGCAGAAGATATTGTATTGACGGCCTGTTTTTGCGTGCTGTTTAACCTGACATCTTGCGTTTTATGTAAATCTCCCGGGTTTGATGTCTGACTGGCGAATTCTTCGATAAATCCTTTTTCAATCAATGCATTTAATGACGGTCGCCACAGTGTAAATTTCTCTTGTATCCGTTCACTTGATACCCCTTCAGGAAAGTATTTTATAAAATCCAGCAAGGCCGCCTGTTTTTTTGCATGCTTGAGTGATTCAGGAGATGATGCAACGCTTGCAGGTGTCGTTCGCCAGAGATTTTCTTTTTTCAATACCGCAGGTGATCCTTTGCTCAATAATGAAGGAAGCGTAGTGAATATAATCTCACCAAGAGGATGGTGATAATAATGGCTGGCCCATTCCAGAAGATTCAGGTGTTTTTGAGTATATATAGGTTGTTCATCTATTATTTCCAGGACGTGTTTGAGTTTGTATGATTCAATCTCGCTTTTATCTGTTATTTTAACAATCATCCCCACTCGTTCTTTACCCTTTCCAAACGGAACGCGCATGCGTTGACCGGGGGCTAATGCATTGATATTACAATCAATGGGGGGAAGATAATCGAACAGACGGCGCAGAGGTGTATGCAATGCCACACGAAGAATACACGGTCGCAATGACATTATTTTTCTTGATGAATTGTTGAACAGGCTGAAAGCAGGTTCCGTATTGTTTTTATTTTTACCACTGAAACAATTGTTTTTCAGTTTTAAATCGAACCGGAGACATTAATCTTTAGAATATATCCTGAATACTGGAGGCGTCACTTTCATTTGCAGGAAGGTCAGATAAATTTTTGCTGAGGTCTTCCGGTGCGTTCTTTGAGCTGAAGACCTCAAAGATGGCATCTGGACTGCCGGGCGCAGCCGGTTTGCCAGTACGCGGATCTATGCGTGCAAAAACCAGTCCGGGCGGGCGTTCCATAATACTTTCCGGCATTCCCTCAAGGGCTGTGCGCATATATTCAATCCACATCGGTAAAGCCGCACGGGCGCCGGTTTCCTGATTACCCAGGGGTTGAAATTTGTCAAATCCAACCCAGGTAACTGCAACTATCTCGGAATTAAAACCCGAGAACCATGCATCACGTTGGTCATTTGTTGTCCCGGTTTTCCCCGAGAGATCCTTGCGTTTTAATTCCATTGCACGTTGACCGGTCCCTCGTTGGATTACATCGCGTGTTATTGAATTCATAATCCAGACATTCTGTGCATCGACCACTTGTTGTGCGTATCGGGTATTTTGTTTATTACTTATGTAATCTGTTGCATTTTCATCAACTGGCGATTGTAGATCAGTAATCTGATTACAATCACGACATATAATGACAGGACTTGTCTCTTGAATGATTGTTTTATCATCGGTCTCAATATATTTGATGAGATATGGATCAATTAGATAACCGCCGTTTGCAAACACAGAATATGCCCGCGCAAGTTCCCAGGGTGTTACAACACCACTGCCGAGCGCAAGAGACAGGTTTTTTGGCAATCGTTCAATCTCGAATCCAAAGCGGGCGATATAATCTAATGCAAAGGGTACACTGATAGAATTCAGCAGGCGTATAGATACAAGATTGCGTGAATGAGTCAATGCTTCCCTGAGGCGGGTTGGACCATAGGTTTTACGGTTATAATTTTCAGGACGCCAGACATCTTCAATGCCCGGATCGTCAAAGACAACAGGCGCATCGTTTATAAGAGATGCTGTGGTATAACCGGCTTCAAGAGCCGCTGAATAGATAAAAGGTTTGAATCCGGAACCTGGTTGACGATAAGCTTGTCTGACCCGGTTAAATTTACTGCGGAAAAAGTCAAAACCACCGACCAGAGCCAGTATTGCACCATCAATCGGCCGCATTGAGACGAGAGCGCCTTCTATATCGGGAATCTGGGAAAGTCTCCATTGCCCGTCTGCATTTTCTATAAGTCTGATTACATCGCCTGTCTGCAAAATCTCGGAGGCATTTTTCGGGCTTGCCCCGCGCAGGTTCTCTGAAATTTAGCGCCGCGCCCAGGATAATCCTGCCCATTCAATATTAATCAAACCAATTCCGTTCAGATAAGCCGTTGCCGTTCTCTCATCAACTCTGATAATTAATGCAGGATATAGATCGCTAATGACTGGAAAACTCTCCAGTAGTTGTTTCCAGTCATCTTCACCCATTTCATTTGTAATATCGAAGTGATGTTCAGCACCCCGATAACCATGACGTTCATCGTATTCAAGCAATGCCTTGCGTAATGCATGATTTGCCGCATTTTGATTACGATCTTTAATGGTAGTGATGACTGTAAAACCGGAAGTGTAGGCTTTATCACCATACTCTTCTAAAAGTTGTTGTCGCACCATTTCTGCTGCATAAGGCGCCTCAACTTCTATCGTAGGACTATGTAGACTTGCCAGGTTCGGAGTATTAATGGAAGATAGATATTCTTCATGAGATATAAATCCTTCCTCTAGCATCCGTTGTAATACATAATTTCGACGTTCAATTGCACGATCCGGATTGCTGACAGGGTTTGTAGTTGAGGGTGCCTTGGGCAGACCAGCCAGCATTGCATATTGTGGCAATGATAAGCTGTTAATATCGGTGCCATAGTAGACTTGTGCAGCTGCCGCAATGCCATATGCCCTTTGTCCCAGATAGATTTTATTAAGATACAATTCAAGTATCTCTTCCTTGGATAATTCTTTTTCTATCTTCAGGGCAAGAAAGATTTCATTTAATTTGCGTAAATACGTTTTCTCCCGGCTGAGGAAAAAGTTTCGTGCTACTTGCATTGTGATCGTACTACCGCCTTGTGTTTTATCACCGGTCTTAATTAAATGTAATGCAGCGCGTAGTATGCCTTGCCAGTCAACTCCGGGATGTTGATAAAAACGATCATCTTCCGCAGCCAAAATTGCCTTGATCATTTGATCCGGCACTTCTCCCAGCGTTATAGGGATACGACGTTGTTCTCCAAACTCTGAGATCAATGAATAATCATCGGTGTAAACCCGAAGTGGTATTTGCATCCTGACATCCTTGAGTGTCTCGATGTCCGGTAACTGTGGCAGGATGTACCAGGCCAATCCGACGGATGAGACAAGGATCATGAGGAAAAAGACAAGTATAAGATTAAATACAAAGCGCAACATATTGTGTAGTGTAAAGCAGAATTATCCTATATATATTGTAGATACATCAAAATTATATTTTTTACGTGTTTACATGAGTTAAAGATAAAAACTATTTGTTTTTTAAATTCCTGTTGGCTATAGTTGCCAATATAAGTTAATGTTGTAGTATATGTATGGCATATAAGCCACGACGCTAAAAGGAAAAATTGTGTTTCAATTCAAGACAAAATCTACGCCGGTACTGGGGATCGATATCAGCGCAACCGCAATCAAGTTGCTTGAATTAAGCCGCAGCGGCAGTAAATATCGTGTGGAAAGTTACTCTGTTGAGCCCCTTCCTGCAAATTCTGTTGTAGATAAAAATATTTCGGATGCTAATGCTGTGGGTGAAGCTATAGGCAGAGCCGTTAAGAAGTCTGGGACACGCACCAGGCATGCCGCTGCAGCCGTTGCCGGTTCTGCCGTTATTACGAAACTTATCACGATGCCGGCCAATCTTTCAGATGATGATATGGACAACCAGATACGGGTTGAAGCGGACCAATACATTCCATTTCCACTGGAGGAAGTCAGCCTGGACTTTGAGGTTCTCGGGCCATCCCAGAATAATCCTGATCAAGTTGATGTTTTACTTGCGGCATCGCGCAGTGACAATGTTGACTTACGTGTTGCCGCGCTTGAAGTCGGCGGGTTGAAGGCAAAAGTAATAGATATTGAAGCATTTGCCATCGAAAATACTGTTGCCATGATGGCTAATGATTTATTTGGCAGTGAGGGTGTGCACAAAATTATTGCTATTGCGGACGTTGGTTCTGCCATAACTACATTCAGTGTTCTGGAAAATATGAAGATTATATATTCCAGAGAGCAGAATTTTGGAGGACAGCAACTCACAGAAGATATTCAGCGA
>JACQHV010000006.1 GCA_016198885.1 Gammaproteobacteria bacterium | reverse complement strand
TCACCCAGATTCTTGATTTCCTCCTGCAACGCAGTTATTGCCTCTATTTTGTTATCTTCTATACCGATGACACATTCCGCCGCCTGCACGGTATGGCGGATGATTTTTATTCCTTCAACGATTTCACGGGCGTGTTCGCGCATCAGGGCTTCATCACAGGTGATATACGGTTCGCATTCTGAAGCATTTATGACGAGCAGATGGATATCATAGTGAAGACCAGGCAGCATCTTGATAGCGGAGGGGAAACCCGCCCCGCCGAGACCCACAATTCCGGAGGCATGGATCATGTCATGAATGATCACCGGACTGATTTCGAATAATTCATCCTTTATTCCTTCATGTGGCAGCCATTCATCCTTGCCATCGGTCTCTATGACAATACAGGGGGCATCCTGCCCGGAAGGGCTTGGAACGGGATGGTCGGCAATATCAACAATGGTTCCTGAGCTGCTCGCATGGATGAACGCACTGATAAAACCCTGTTGGCGGGCTATTTGCTGTCCTTTCAGGACACGTTCCCCGGTATTTACCACAGGTGCTGCCGTGGTGCCGATATGCTGCCGCAGCGGTATGGTGAGCACAGGGGGAATCAGCGCCTTCTCCAGCGGAATTTCCAGTGATTGCGCCTTGTTTGCAGTCAGGTGCACACCGCCACGGAAGGGTATCGGATTTTCCAGAAGTAATGTCATTGATTACAGAATTGTACCCAGTGCAGGCTGTTAGTCCTACTTTTTTTTGCAAAGCAACAAGATTGGGAAGAATTTTCAATATCCATCTTTAAGGCGGCATACTAAAATAATTCATCATGGTTTACCCGATACTGTCGCCGGATAACGTCTGGCAGATATTCGTCATCAGGTAAATACCACTTTGAATTTCAGTCCGGAGGACATGAAGTATGTCTGTAGTGGAAATAAATAGAACCATCAAGGCGCATGCAAATGTCGTCTGGAAGGTCATTACCAATTTTGATCACTATAATGAAATCTTGCCTGATATTACACGGGTCGAAAGAATTTCTGGCGATGGGCTGGGGCTCATTCAGCGTCTGCATCACAAGAGCGGCAGGACATGGGAAGAAAAATGCATCGAGTGGAATGAGAACAGCGGCTACACGATGCAGGTGAATGTAAGGGGCTATCCGTTGCCCGTCACAAAAATGCGCCGTACGTTCACCCTGGAGGAAGGACCAAAAAACGTGTTGATAAAGTTGAAATATAAATACACGCCCAAATACGGTCCATTTGGCTTTTTCCTGAATAAACATCACATCAAGCCAATACTGAAGATGTATTCGCAAAGAATGCTGGATAATCTGGCGGAGAGGATCCATGACTCGGAACTCGGATTTCATGTCTCAGCTGCAACTATCCTGAAAAAGAAAGGGATGGAGATCATATCCATCCGTCCTGAAATGAAGATTATCGAGGCAAGCAGGTTGCTGACTGAAAAAAAGATCGGCTGCACTGTCGTGCTGAATTCAGATCAGAGCCTTGCCGGGATTCTTTCGGAAAGAGATGTTGTACATGCAATCTCCAGACACGGAATTGAAATACTGGAGCAACCGGTGACAAAGATCATGACCCATGATGTGATTACCTGTAAACCTGAAGATGATCTGAAGACATTGATGTCAAGCATGACAGATCGCCGGATCCGGCACCTGCCTGTAATGGACGGCAACAGAATCGTGGGTATCATCAGCATTGGAGACATCGTTAAGGCAAGAATGGACGAACTCGAAACCGAATCAGCAGCGCTGCATAATTACATCAAGGGCCGGCGCTGGCGGGAACTGTCGATGCAGATCGGCCGGAAAGGCGCATTCGATGAAATCGATACACTCAACGCGGTGATATCGGATAAAACGTAAAGGCAACACGAAAACATTTTCACCTGAAAATTACTCGCCAGTCTCGCTTTTCATTCCAGTGTTGAAATGTAGGCAGCCACATCGTTGACCTGTTCATCGGTCGCAAGCAACTGCGCCATCGGCCGCATTTGTGTGCCGTAGATATCTTTTGGGTGCGCGCCGCGGATCCCGGCCTTGAAGTTCTGTAATTGCCGCACGATATACCAGTCATGTTGTCTGGATAATCGCGGTGCATTGAGTGACTTGCTGCCCTCGCCCTTTTCTCCGTGACAGGCAACGCAGGGTACGAAGGCCTTTTTCCCTGCCTCGGCATCCCCTGTCACTGTTTTTGGAGGACTCGGCGCGACAAGGGTGGCGACATATGCGGCCACATCCTCGACCGCCTGATCATCCGGCAAACTCATGGCCATCGGCCGCATCTGGATTCCGAAAGTGTCCTTAGGATCAGCGCCACGTATTCCGGCACGGAAATTTTTCAGCTGCCTGATAACATACCATTCATTCTGTCCGCCATTGGCCGGGGCATTCAGGTCCTTGTTACCTTCACCATTTTGTCCATGACAGGCGGAACATATCTTGAAGAGTTCCCTGCCTTTTTCCGGATCCCCTTCCGCGTAGACAGAAGAGGTAACTGTCAGTCCCAATATGACAACTAATGTCTTTATAGTCAGGTTCTTCATTTTTTTCGCAACTTTGCAACTTACACCGGATTTGACTTTCCCCTGCAGGGATACGTTATCGAACATTAATATCCGGTTCAAGACCATTCAGGGTATTTGTTGATCGATCACGATACGGACCGCCGCCCCTGGTCCAACATGCACTTTGTCCAATCTGCCGATCAGATCACCACTCTGTGACACTGCGTTGCCCGATCCCGAGATACGCGCAGTGATACTGACTACATCATAATCAGACAGTTTATGCTGTAAGTTTACCGCCATTGAATCATCAAGCAGCACAGTCAGGGGCAGATCCCTCACCTGCCGGCGTATTACAGCGACAGGCATCAGCGTGGCACCCGCCTGCGCATATATAAATAACGTATCTCCAGGTCTGGTATGAGTTACAAGCTGCTGATCCAGGACAACATTAACTGCGACAGAATTGGCCGTTTGATTCACAACGCCTGTATCATTTCCGGACTGGACAGCTTCAGTTTTTATGCCCGCGTCCATTTGCTCTTCTACTTCACTAATAAGCTTTCTTACTTCAAGTGAGGATTTTGCATCGTTTTCAAACTGTGATAAAAGTTTTTTCCAGTAATCTATCGCTGACTCATATTTACCTTCCTCTCTCGCTGCGATACCGGCCAATAAAAGACCATCGGCATTATCCGGATCGAGTTCAAGCGCTTCTGCGATTAATTCAGACGGCCTGCCCTCCAGCTGTCCGTTATTTGCTGTTGCCAGAATAACAGCATATTGCAGCAATACTTCCGGGTCTTCACCGGATTGTTTGTACAATTTTTCAATCGTCTGTAATGCCTCATCGTATCGGTCCAATGCCATGTAGGAACGTGCCAGCATTAACCACCCCCCGGTATCGTCCGGTTCCTGTTGTAAACGTGACTCGAGACGTCTGACCATTTCTTCCACAGATGGAAGTACAGGCGTTTGTGACATTGATGGATGTGTAACTGCGTTAATCATTCCCGGCTCGCCCAACCACAGATAAAGGCCGGCGACAAATAGCGGTAAAAGTATTGCGATTAATAACATTGATCCCCATCGTTGCTGGATCGAAACAGCTGACGCTACAGATATCTTACTTGCCGTTTGTAGATCATCTGCACGAATCAGTTCCTTTTCAAGTTCCTGCCGGATGTGATCCGCCTGGTCAGGAGTGACGGTATTGTTCTGCAAATCAGTATCCAGTTCTGCAAGCCTTGCATGCAATAATTTCTTCTCAACCATTTTAGCTTCCAGATTGATTTTTTTACCGGGCTGATACAGCGGGCGCAATACAATAAATAGCGCCAGCAATACCATGACCAGGGCCAGTATCCAGAAGATCAAGAGTGTTTACCCCTGTTTTCCATCCCCTGTTGTTCAGGAACTTCCATTGATTGTCGCCGGATGATGCGTATGACAATCAAAATAGCTGCTGTAAAAATCAAGAACGGGCCAAACCAGAGCAGGATTGTTGTTGTATTTAACGGTGGCCGATAAAGCACAAAATCACCATAGCGGTCTACCAGAAAATCAACAATTTCATCATTGCTCCTGCCAGTTTGTATCATCTGGTAGATTTCATTACGAAGGTCCTGAGCAAGATCGGCGCCGGAATCAGCAAGCGTCTGGTTCTGGCAGACAAGGCAGCGCAACTCTTCGACAAGATTGCGATAACGCTCAGCATCCGTTTCATTGTCGAAGGTAAATGGCACATCAGCCGCATTCACACTGAAAGCGAACAGCAGATTGAACAGTCCTGTAAAAAAATAATGGAACCTCATGCAGCGGGAGACTCAAGTTTGTGGATCAGTGGCAGTAATTTATCTTTCAGAATTTGCGGTGTAATCGGTCCGATGTGCTTGTAACGGATGATCCCTCTCCTGTCGAGAACAAAGGTTTCCGGCACACCGTACACACCCAGATCAATACCCAACCTGCCGTCCTGGTCAAAGGCACTTGCACGGTAGGGATCACCAAGTCGAGCAAGCCACTCCAGTGCATTCTGGCGTTCATCCTTGTAGTTCAATCCATAAATATTCACCCGGCCCTGTTTCATCAAATCAACGAGAAGCGGGTGTTCCGTACGGCATGCGACGCACCACGATGCCCAGATATTGAGTAATACCACCTGACCCTGAAGATCAGTAGAGGTCAGCATTACATCCCTATCATGAACTGTTGGTAACGAGAATGCAGGCAGTGGTTTGTCGATCAGGGGTGAAGGCACAAGGCCTGGATCGAGTTTCAGACCAATGCCAAGCAGAATGACCAGAATTACAAATACGGCGAGCGGAAGACTGTAACGCACAAGGACTACCTGGATTCCGCAGCCACAGTTTCCGGCAGATCACGCCCGATAGTTGCAAGTGATCGGCGTGTAATAATCCGGTAACGCGGATCAGTGGCCGCCAGTACACCCCCTATTGCCATCAGTAGTGCACCAAGCCAGATCCATCGAACGAATGGCTTGACATAAATGCGGATACTCCAGTCATTTCCCTCGAGGGGTTCACCCAGAGAGACATAAAGGTCACGTGTGAAACCCGGATCAATGCCGGCCTCCGTCATGGTCGTACCGCGAGTGCGATAGATGCGTTTCTGCGTCCTGAGTTCAGCAATGGGTTTATCTTTTTTGAATACATGAATTTCAGCTTCATTGGCGCGGTAATTGGGGCCGTCCAGAGCGCGCAATGTGTCAAAGTGGAAAGTGTAACCGCCAAGCTCAACACTCTCACCCGGCGCCATTCGCTCATGGGTCTCCACGCTATAAACGCTGGTAAGGGTAATGCCGGTTATGACCCCGGCCAGACCGAGATGCGCAAGACACATGCCCTTGAAGGCCCGGGGCAATCCTGCAAGTGTCGCAGGGAATGGTATATCTGTTCGAAGTCGTGCCCTGATTGTGATTAAGATGCTCCCCGTTATCCATATTGCCAAAAATAAACCAAGGCCCGCCATAAGCGCATTACCGGATGAGCCTGCGAGCATGATCATGATCAGCACAGTCAGTACTGCACTGGCCAGTGCGGCATGGCGCAAATGTGGCCACAACCGGCTGACTGTATCCTTGCGCCAACAAGCGTACTGGCCGATGCCCAGCACGATAACCAGAGGTGTCATGAGCGGCACAAATACAGTATTGAAGTAAGGGGCGCCGACAGACAGCTTGCCCAGGCCAAGCGCATCGATCACCAGCGGATACAACGTGCCAAGCAGGATGGTCGCCATGGCGGTTACCAGCAACACACTGTTAAACAGAAGAAAGGTCTCTCGTGACAACGGGCTGAATTGATTTCCACTCACAACTTGCGGGGCTCGCCAGGCATAGAGCATCAGCGACCCGCCAATCACCAGTCCCAGAAAACAAAGTATAAATACCCCGCGTGCCGGGTCATTGGCAAAGGCATGTACTGAAGTAAGCACTCCTGATCGGACCAGGAATGTACCCAAAAGACTCAGGGCAAAGGCGCAAATGGCCAATAATACTGTCCAGTTCTTGAATACACCGCGTTTTTCCGTAGCGGCAAGCGAGTGTATCAATGCCGTTCCCACCAACCAGGGCATGAACGAGGCATTCTCCACCGGGTCCCAG
>JACQHV010000120.1 GCA_016198885.1 Gammaproteobacteria bacterium | reverse complement strand
GGTGTACGGTTTCACAGAACCGTTTGTTACCGATTATTTGTCAGCCGGGAGTGAGCATGTAAATATTCACTGTCACAGCAACCACTGAGAATAAATTAAAATAAATTTAAATTAATTATGAGAGAGTTTGTCCGGCATGCCACAGGTATTCCCCTAGAAATCATACGGGAGGGGTCTGACAGATCAAGCAGGAAAATCCTGCAGAATATCAGCCTGGGCGGACTCTCATGTCAATATGATGAATATCTTGATATTGGTACCCAGGTTAAGGTACGGATTACAGCAATCAAGCCTGTATTTGAAGTCGCAGGCAAAGTCGCATGGTGCCGCAAGATGGATGATCAATACGAAATCGGAATTGAATATCAGGGTGAGAAAGACCTGTTCAGATTACGCATGGTAGAACAAATATCCCACATCGAGCATTATCGCAAGGAAATACTCGAATCCGAAGGCAGGCAATTAACAGGAGAAGAGGCGGCGCAGGAATGGATGGATAAATACAGCTCGGATTTTCCCTGAATTAAAAATGCGGACAAAAAAGAAAGGGGCGTAAGCCCCTTTCTTTTTTGATAACTCGTAAATTATTTACTTGTTATTGATGTACATCGTGACTTCGAAACCAAAACGGATGTCATTATATGCTGGTGTTTCCCATTTCATCGTCTTATCCTCCGGTTAAACATACAGTTGTAAACTTCTGCCTATGATAGAAGCAGAATATATGCCAAATTAAATAATCAGCAGGTTTATCCATAGTTTATTCATAAAAACAATGAGTTATGTGTTTTTATCCAGTCCGGTTTAACACTTCGAACACCCACAAGAGAATTACCTCTGGTTTAAATAAACCATAAAAGTGGTTCATATAAACCATTTGTCAGACCCATCGCGGCGCGCAAGAATCCCCCAGATCAACCTGACAACGGTACAAATCATGGCCACATTATGATATGAATTGTATTGTCCGCTTTGCGCAGGGCGTGAAGGGTAATCCATACAAGTTATCTGGGCGGGAACACGCTGGCGGCATCAAATACCGGTCCATCAACACAAACCCGCTTCATTGCGGGGCCATCGTCTGTTTCCACGCGGACCGTACACCCCGCACAGCCCCCGACGGCGCAGGCCATATATTCCTCCATGGAGACCTGGCAGGGTAATGTATATTCATGCGCTAATTGGCTGACTGCCTCTAACATGGCAGTCGGACCGCAGGTAAATATCTCAACCTCGTTGTTAAGGTCCGGCTTGAGTGAGTCCAGCCATTGTCTCGCAAGGCCTGTAACATAACCTTCAAAACAGCCGGCAAACCCCTGCAAACTGGCCAGTCTGCTCGGAATACCCCAATCATCCAGCAGGGGCATGGCCGCGATCACACCTTCCGGCATACCGCTGACCATGATCTTCGAAGGACGCGCTTTGAACGGGAAGGGTATTTCTGACCCCATAATCACCAATGGATGTACAGCAGGGGCTGTTTTCAAAATATGCTCGGCGAGAAAAATCATGGGGGGTATTCCGACACCTCCGCCAATCAGCAATGGAAATTTTCGATATCCCCCAAGTTTAAATGGAACACCTATCGGACCGAGAATATCGACGATATCATTGACTTTACGTTTTGCCAGTCTCATTGTTCCATCGCCGTGGACCTTATAGAGAATCTCAATCCATCCGGTATTTTTATCTGCACGCATGATGGACATTGGTCTGCGCATTAATAATTCCGGATTACATTGCATGTGTATAAAACTGCCCGGTTTGGCATGAGAAGCTGTTAATGGCGCACGCAGTCGCATGACATATTGATTACCTGCCTGAGCATTGTGTTCGAATACTCTCGCCTGTTCAGAGAATATCGTATTACGTGTTTTTGAATAATTCATTTTGTTGACAAACAGGACTGATCTTCGAAGACGATACGGCCGCCCAGCAATGTATGAGTAACCTTGCCTGTTAATTCCCATCCATTGAAAGGATTATTTTTACCGGCGCTTAACAATTCATCTGTTTTTACTGTCCAGGATTTTTCTGGATCAATGATGCAAATATCAGCCACTGCGCCTTTGCCAAGGTGGCCTGCATTAATTCCGGCAATTTTTGCCGGCTTGATTGTCAATGTGGCAATCGCCTGGGCAAGGTTGAGTGAACCGTCCCGGACCAGTTGCAATGTTAATGGCAACAAGACTTCAAGTGTGGACGCGCCTGGTTCTGTCATGCTGAAAGGTGCGGATTTGGCATCATCATCATGTGGTTGATGGTTAGAGCAAATTGCATCAATGGTCCCTTCAGCCAGCCCCCTGCGCAGTCCTTCTTTATCGTACTGGCTGCGTAAAGGCGGACGCAGATAGCAATAACTGTTGAATGTACCGAGATCCATTTCTGTCAGATATAAATGAGCGATACTGACATCCGCCGTGACCGGCAGACCCTGTTTTTTTGCATGCTCGATTAGTTCTATACTGCGCGCAGTTGAAAGACGGCAGAAATTTACACGCGCACCGCTTTGTTCAACCAATAACAGAGCACGACTGACTGCCACAGTTTCCGCCGTTTCAGGAATAGAGGGCAGGCCAAGACGAACACTCATGATACCTTCATGTGCAACACCCTGGTCCCGGAGATAGCTGTCTTCACAAAATAAATGGACCGTTAAATCACAGGTCGCTGCATATTCGAGCGTGTGTCGTAATACCGCGCTGTTATCTATCGGTGCATAGGCATTGCTCACACCAACACACCCCGCGGACTTGAGAGCATGCATTTCCGCCAGCGTTTCCCCCTCAAGGCCATGTGTCAAGGCGCCCAGAGGATAGACACGAGCCATATTTGTTTTCAAGGAGCGCTGATGAATCAGTTCAACAACGGCCGAGGTATCGACAACCGGATAAGTATCCGGCGGACAGCAAATCGATGTAATGCCTGCGCTTGCAGCAGCAGTTGTTTCAGAGGCGATAGTCGCCTTGTATTCATATCCCGGCTCACACAGCCGTGCAGAAAGATCAACAAGGCCAGGACATACAATCCTGTCTTTACCTTCAATAGTATGATCCGGTTTGAAACCTGCAGGTGCATCACCGATGGCAATTATTTTCCCATTGTTAATATAAAGATCTGCAATGCGGTCCTGATTGTTGGCAGGATCAACAATTCGCCCTTTTCTAATTACTGTGCGCATCACTGCCCTTCGGTTTGATTTCTGCAAGATTGCCCAAGGTCATTGCCATGATGGCCATTCTGACCGCGATACCATGACTGACCTGTTGCAGGATAACTGACCGTTTACCGTCCGCTACATGAGAATCAATCTCTACCCCACGGTTAATGGGCCCGGGATGCATGACGAT
>JACQHV010000112.1 GCA_016198885.1 Gammaproteobacteria bacterium | reverse complement strand
GATCAAAAAAGGCGATAAGGTACGGGTAGTAGTGAAGGCGGTACATGTGTTGATGATTAAGGAATGAATACCCGATGAAAACGAAAAAGCCCGGGGAAAACCGGGCTTTCCGATTAATTGCAAAGCAGTTTTTAAAATACTCCCTTAACCCTTCCTGTTTTAGTATCGATGTCGACACGGCGATAGGCCGGATCTGATCCCGTTCCTGGCATCAATTTAATATCTCCTGCCACCGGGCAGATAAATCTTGCGCCGCCATAAGTAAGAAAATCCTTGATGGGTAGCGTCCAGCCTTTCGGCGCCCCTTTAAGCGCAGGATCGTGAGATAAGGACAGATGTGTTTTCACCATCATCGTGGTGAAGTCCTTGAATTTCGGATCCTTTTCAATCTTGTCTGCTTTTGCTTTTGCCTGTGGGGAGTAACTGACACCGTCTGCGCCATAGACTTCCCTGGCGATGAGTTCAATGCGCTTGCGCAATGGGGTATCGAGATCATAAAGAAACCTGAAATCAACTTTTTCATTGCAAGCGTCGATGATTGCGTCAGTCAGTTCCAGTGCACCTTCCCCCCCCTTGAGCCAATGCTGTGAGACAGCCACACGTGCTCCTGCCTCTTCACACATTTTCTTGGCCAGTTTCATCTCTTCTTCTGTATCGGTATGGAAGTGATTGAGACATACGACCGGATTAATACCGGACTTTTTCACTGTATTAATGTGATGAATTAAATTGGACATGCCGTCTTCCAGCCAGGCAAGGTTTTTTTCAAAATATTCCTTGGGGATTGGCCTGCCGGGGACAACTGCCGGCGCACCTGCATTTACGCCATGATGTTTAAGTGCACGAATCGTTGCCGTGATTACAGATACGTTTGGTGTGTTCCCCGAGTACCGACACTTTACATTCCAGAATTTTTCAAAACCAATATCCGCACCAAAACCTGATTCTGTTACATGATAATCCGCGAGTTTAAGCGCGATCTTGTCTGCGACAATGGAGGATTGGCCAACTGCAATATTGGCAAACGGACCGGCGTGTACAAAGCAAGGTTGACCTTCAATTGACTGCAGCAGATTTGGATTGATCGCATCCTTCATCCAGGCTGTCATTGCGCCGGCAACTTCAAGGTCTTCTGTTGTAACAGGATTTCCTTTCTTGTCATGGGCAACAATAATGTTTCCGATTCGTTTTCTGAAATCGGCGAGATCACTGAAGATAGCGAGAATAGCCATCACCTCGGAAGACACCGCAATGGCAAATTTGGAATTCATCATAAAACCATCCATTTTGCCGCCTATACCGATAATAATATTTCTGAGTGCCTGGGCGCAGAAATCAATTATCCAGCCCATTTCAACATTATCCGGATCGATGTTGAGACGTTTAAGATTTAATTCAGCCAGTTTTGCGTCATCATAGTTAAATTCATGCTGCATTCTCGATGTCAATGCAACCATAGCCAGATTATGTGCATTCATAATTGCATTAATGTCACCGGTAAGCCCTAATGAAAATTCAGTCAGGGGAATACATTGGGAAAGACCTCCGCCTGCTGCGGAACCCTTGATATTAAATGTTGGCCCTCCCGAAGGCTGCCTGATGGCAGCGGTCACCTTTTTGCCGCGTTTTCCCAGCCCCTGCAAGATACCCAGGGTCGTGGTTGACTTTCCCTCACCCAGAGGTGTCGGAGTCAGCGCAGTGACTTCAATAAATTTACCATCCGGTTTTCCTCTCAAACGATTGAGAACGCGTATATAGTCAATCTTCGCCAGATAATGGCCATAGGGGAGCAGTTCATCTTTTTCAATGCCCAAATCATCTGCAAGCTGATTTGCTGTTTTCATATTTTTTTCTGCAGCTTCTGCTATTTCCCAGTCAGCGTGTTTTGTTGGGTCTAGTGGCATAATGTATTCCTCGGTTTTGATCATGAAATAATTATTTTTAACTGCTGATCCCTGTTTACGTTTTTGAAATATCCAATATCAGACAAACCTGTTTCTCTTGCACCTGTTTATCCGTGGGTAAAATAATTTAATTTACTGAAAATTATTAAATTGTTCTGATGCAACATCATATGTTTTTATTATTGTGTGTATGCTGGATATTCTAATATCTTTCGCAGATAAAGCTCAAACTGTGATCAATCCGGTTCCGTCAACTGCGGCATGGATCGGCGATGTAGCGTTATGATGCCTGCGGCTATAATCAGGATTGCGCCTGTAAGCGTATAGCTGTCCGGCGTTTCTGCCCAGAAAATCCAGCCGTAGATTGCCGCAAAGATTACCGTGCTGTAACTGTACGGACCAATGTGTGCCGCGGGGGCAAGACTGTAACTATAGGTCAGCAATAACTGTCCGATAGTTGCAGAAAGGCCGGCAAAAGACATTGCCAGTATTGTCTGCCATGGAGGTGAATGCCATGTCCAGAACAAGGGTATGGCAGAGACCAGTGTTGCGGTTATGCTGAAATAGAATACGATCCGGAGTGTGGGTTCCGTACTTGACAGATCGCGGATAGTGACCATTGCCAGGGCTGCAAAAACGGCGGATACAAGGCCCACCCAGGCCGCCCCCTTTAAAATTTCAGTCCCCGGTTTCAGGATCAGGCAAACACCGATAAAACCTATCACAATGGCAAAGATGAGTTTTTCCGATGCCTTCTCCCCCAACCAGATCAGGGCGATAATTGCGATAAACAATGGTGAACTGAAATTCAATAATACCGCCTCTGCAAGCTGCAAGTGGGCGATGGCGTAAAAGAAACAGTACATGGCCGCCAGACCGGCTAACGCCCTGATGATGTGTGCAGCGGGACGGTGGGTGGATAAGTAGCCAAGACCCCGTTGATATAGCCAGGGCAACAAAAACAGCAAACCGAAGCCATTTCTGAGAAAAACGGTCATTTCATTGGACAATCCTTCTGAAGAATAACGTACCGCAACACCCATGGAGGCAAACATCAGGGCGGCCAATATGGCAGAAAGTGCAGCGCGTATGGGTATGGGATTATTCAAATTTATCTCTCTGTCGGGCATAAAAGCGCGCTATTTTACACGATTAGGATTACTGTATTTGGAAAACTCCGGGAAAGTCCATCCTGGACTGATCAGTGTATGGGATATGAAAAACGTGGTTTTCACTTTCCTTCATTTTCAATAGCCTACGGCCAATGAAAATGGCAACACTTCCCTGTGCCGCAGGAATCTCTGATGTAATCAGAGATTTCTCAGTCATATTAAGATGGAGAATACAGGGACAATCTGATACCATGTCATTCCGTCCTATGGAATTCCGGAATGCCCATATAACGGTAGTTAACGATTCACATGAATCGCCTTGGGCTCCGCTCCACACCATCCAAATTCGAAGGTCATGACCCGGTTTATATTTATTACAGGCGGTGTCGTTTCATCACTCGGTAAGGGTATTGCCGCGGCATCTCTTGCAGCCATACTTGAGGCACGCGGTCTCAAGGTCACCTTGTTAAAACTTGATCCTTATATCAATGTTGACCCCGGCACCATGAGCCCATTTCAGCATGGCGAGGTCTACGTTACTGAAGATGGTGCAGAGACTGACCTGGATCTTGGACATTATGAACGTTTCGTCAGAACGACCATGGGCAAAAGTAATAACTACACCGCAGGCCGCATCTATCTCAATGTAATTCAGAAAGAACGGCGCGGTGATTATCTGGGAGGGACAGTACAGGTCATCCCGCATATCACGGATGAGATCAAGCATTGTATTAAAGAAGGGGCTGGAGACGCGGAGATCGCATTGGTTGAGATAGGCGGCACAGTCGGCGATATTGAATCGCAGCCGTTCCTGGAAGCCATTCGCCAGATGCGAATAGAGCTTGGCAGTGAACACACGTTGTTTATACATCTGACCCTCGTGCCATTCATCGCGGTAGTCGGGGAGATAAAAACCAAACCGACACAGCATTCTGTCAAGGAACTACGTTCGATCGGCATACAACCGGACATTCTGCTGTGCCGGACGGAATCACCATTACCGGAAAATGAACGCAAGAAGATGGCCCTGTTTACCAACGTGGAGGAGTCAGCCATTATTTCTGCGGTTGATGTCGACAATCTCTACAAGATCCCGCGTTTGCTTCATGCGCAGGGCCTGGATGACATCGTCGCGAAAAAATTCAACCTTGATATCCCGCCGGCTGATTTTCATGAATGGGATAAAGTTGTAAATGCGATAGAAAATCCGCAAAGAGAAGTCAATATTGCCATGGTCGGCAAATATATTGACCTTGCAGATTCCTATAAATCACTGACCGAGGCACTGAAACATGCCGGCATACACACGCAGACACGTGTCAATATCACCTATATCGATTCTGAGAATATTGAACAGTCGGGTACCCGATGTCTTGAGCAGATGGACGCGATACTCGTTCCCGGCGGGTTCGGCAACAGGGGCATCGAGGGAAAAATTGCCACCGTTCAATATGCACGCGAAAATGCCGTACCTTATCTCGGTATTTGCCTGGGCATGCAAGTGGCAGTGATTGAATTTGCTCGAAACAAGAGAGGGCTTAAAGGTGCAAACAGTACGGAATTTGATAAAAACACCAGACATCCCGTCATTGCACTTATAACGGAATGGCAGGATGCCAATGGCAATCTCATACAACGTGACGAGAAATCAGATCTTGGCGGCACAATGCGCCTGGGCGGGCAACAATGCAGATTGATCGAAGGTACACGTGTCAAGGTGCTCTATGATACTGATGTTATCACCGAACGCCACCGGCACCGTTATGAATTTAACAATATCTATAAAGATCAACTGATTTCTTCCGGACTCAAGGTTGCCGGTATGTCAATGGATGGAAAGCTGGTGGAGATTATCGAGATTCCGGATCATCCCTGGTTTATTGCATGCCAGTTTCATCCAGAGTTCACATCCAATCCGCGAGATGGTCATCCATTATTTTCTGGATTCATCCGTGCCGCCAATAAATTTCGAGAGGCAAAGAGTCCGGAACTGAAAAATGCAGTTATGTAACTTCGAGGCGGGCTTCGACAAGCCATTATTCCTGATTGCCGGTCCCTGTGTGGTCGAGAGTGAAGAGATGGCCATGGATTCGGCTGGTGAGCTGAAAGAGATCACGCGAAAACTCAGTATACCTTTTATCTACAAGTCTTCCTATGACAAGGCCAACAGGACATCGCATGAAAGCTACCGCGGCCCCGGTATTGAAAAGGGTCTGGAAATATTAGGCAAGGTTAAAAACAAAATTGGTGTCCCTGCCCTGACGGATGTTCATGAAGACTCGCCTTTGAAGGAAGTGGCCGATGTTGTTGATGTATTGCAAACACCGGCTTTTTTATGCAGGCAGACCAATTTTATCCAGAATGTTGCGCGGCAGGGTTTACCCGTCAACATCAAAAAAGGCCAGTTTCTCGCCCCATGGGACATGGACAATGTTGTTGATAAGGCAAGGGCTACCGGAAATCAGCAGATTATGGTATGCGAACGGGGCACAAGCTTTGGATACAATTATCTTGTCAGCGATATGCGTTCTCTGGTGGTGATGCGTGAAACGGGATGTCCTGTCGTATTCGATGCCACACATTCCGTCCAGATGCCGGGCGGTATGGGAAATAAATCCGGTGGCCAGCGTGAATATGTGCCGGCTCTGGCGCGTGCCGCTGTTGCCGTAGGTATTGCAGGAATATTTATGGAGACACATCCGGATCCGGATAAGGCCTTGAGTGATGGACCCAATTCGTGGCCGCTGCATAAAATGAGTGAATTACTGGAGACACTCAAGGAAATTGACGAACGTATAAAGAACAAGCGTTGTTAATCAACAGGTTTAGCAAGAAGGATAAAGAAAGTGTCTGTGATTACAGATATAACAGCCCGTGAAATACTTGACTCAAGGGGGAATCCGACAATTGAGGCGGAGGTTACTACCGAATCGGGTAGCAGGGGATCTGCCATGGTTCCATCCGGGGCCTCGACGGGTATGCGCGAGGCGCTGGAACTTAGGGATGGAGATCAATCCCGTTATAAAGGCAAGGGTGTACTTATTGCGATCAAGAATATCACAGAGAAAATCTGCCCGGAAATCAGGGGCAGGGATGTGACTGATCAGGCGGGCATTGATCGCATGATGATTGATCTTGATGGTACCTCGAATAAGGCCAATCTTGGCGCCAATGCCATTCTTGCAGTGTCAATGGCAACGGCGCATGCGGCAGCGAATGAAGAAAGGGTTCCTCTCTATCAGTATCTTGGAGGCGAAGGCCCGTTCCAGATGCCGGTCCCCATGATGAATATTATCAACGGTGGCGCACATGCGGACAACAACGTCGATGTGCAGGAATTCATGATCCTGCCGGTTGGTGCAGACAGTTTGCGCGAAGCAGTACGATATGGAACCGAGGTATTCCATTCACTCAAAACAGTTCTTGCAAATCGCGGGCTGAGTACCACAGTGGGGGACGAAGGCGGGTTTGCGCCTGATCTGTCCTCAAACGAAGAGGCGATTGAAGTGATCCTGGAAGCAATTGACAAGGCCGGATATGCAGCCGGTGATGATATTCTGCTGGGACTGGATGTTGCCAGTTCTGAATTTTACCGTAATGGACATTACAAGCTTGATTCAGAAAACAAGATACTCAGTTCTGAAGAATTTCTTGATTATCTTCTGCCATGGTTTAAAAAATATCCCATTATTACCTTGGAAGACGCTATGGCCGAAGATGACTGGCACGGCTGGAAATTGTTGACTGATCAGCTTGGCAATAATGTACAACTGGTGGGAGATGATCTGTTTGTCACCAATACTGAAATTCTGCAGGAAGGTATAGATAAGGGAATTGCCAATTCAATATTGATAAAAGTCAATCAGATAGGTTCCCTGACAGAGACATTGGCGGCCATTGATATGGCAAAAAAGGCGGGTTACACCGCAGTCATATCCCATCGATCAGGAGAAACCGAGGATACCACCATTGCCGATCTTGCAGTGGCCACGTCCGCCGGGCAAATCAAGACTGGTTCACTATCACGTTCTGATCGCGTCGCAAAATATAATCGATTGATGAAGATAGAAGACCAATTGGGAAATCGTGCAACCTATCCAGGAAAAAACACATTCTACAATCTTGATCTATAGACAAAACAGCTGTAACTGGATCATCTGATGAAATTCATCTCGATAATACTGATTATACTTTTCTTCCTGTTGCAGTATCGTCTATGGGTGGGTAACGGCAGTATGACTGATGTGCATAATCTGGAACAGGCAAAACAGGCGCAGATTGAGGAAAATAAACAACTCATGGAACGTAATGAGTCATTTGCTGCTGAGGTGTATGATCTGAAAAATGGTTATGAAGCCATCGAAGAGCGGGCACGCAGCGAAATGGGCATGATAAAAAATGATGAAACGTTTTATCAGGTGATAAAACAGCGCAATCCTGAAGAGAAACAGGAATAATTCAATGTGGGAAAAGCAGTGCGTTACTGGGCTGTGATCCCTGCAGCGGGTGCGGGCACACGTATGCAGGCGGACCTGCCGAAACAGTATTTGTCCATCAATGGCAAGCGAATACTCGAATACACACTGGAATGTTTCTGCACACATCCGAAAATTGAAAGGGTAATCGTTGCGATTGCAAATCAGGATTATTATTGGCCGGAATTATCAATAGCATCGCACCCGAAGATTAAACAGATAACCGGTGGTGCCGAAAGGTGCCATTCTGTATTAAATTGCCTGCGTGTCCTTGAAACTCTGGCGGATTCTGATGACTGGGTGCTGGTGCATGATGCAGTACGTCCTTGTATCAGCAGGGAGGATATCGACTGTTTAATCGAAACATTGAAGGAACATCCTGTGGGTGGACTGCTTGCCTTGCCTGTGCGTGATACCATGAAGCGGGTTGATAATCACAATGTTGTAATGGAAACAGTAAATCGGACAGGATTATGGCATGCACTGACACCGCAAATGTTCCGGCTGGCGGCATTAACCCGGGCATTGGAACGGGCGCTTGCACAGGGTCAATTCGTGACAGATGAGTCACAGGCCATTGAGTTGACAGGCCTCAGACCGGTTTTGGTACAGGGCCGGCCTGAAAATATAAAGATCACCCACAATAATGATCTTGCATTGGCAGAACTTTATCTTAAATAAGACGTATGGCTGCAAGTCAAAAATAATCGGGAATATAAATTGTGAGAATAGGTCACGGTTATGATGCGCACTCCTTTACAGAGGGGAGGCCTCTGATATTGGGGGGCGTTACCATTCCTTATGAAAAAGGGCTGGCGGCACACTCCGATGGCGATGCTGTGATTCACGCGCTGTGCGATGCCTTGTTAGGCGCAGCTGCATTGGGTGATATTGGCGCATATTTCCCTGACACAGAGGAAGAATTCAGGGACATTGACAGCAGGATCCTGCTAAGAAAAGTTATTGCATTACTTGAGAAGAATAAATTGAAAATCAGCAATGTCGACATCACCATTCTGGCGCAGGCCCCGAAAGTGGCTCAACATGTTCCGTCCATGCGCAAAAATATCTGTGCTGATATCAAGACAGACGTTGGTAATATTAATATCAAGGCGACCACTACCGAAGGCATGGGATTTATAGGGCGCAAGGAAGGAATCGCAGTTTATGCAGTAGTCCTGTTGCAGTAGTCCTGTTTCCTCACGTTACAGATGAATCGAGTTCAGCAAGATACTCAACCAGCGCAGATTGTGTTTGTTTGAATTCATACTTGAGTTCTGTAATCAGTTCAGCCAGGTTATGATTGACCCTTTTCCGGGTACTATCGTGTATAAGTGATACAAAACATCCTAACGAAGTGGCGCCAATACTATGTGCGCTTCCCTTGATCGTATGGAGACAGCTCTGAATGGTGGAATAATCATGTTGTTTCAGCGCGTGTTCAATATTGGTAATAAGATTTCCGGTATCGCTAAGAAATCCGTTGATGAGGTCATCCATAAATCCGGCATATTTATTTTTGCAAGCAAGGTCATTCAG
>JACQHV010000118.1 GCA_016198885.1 Gammaproteobacteria bacterium | reverse complement strand
CCCCAGGATGGCCGCATCAAGACCATCACACCCACCAGCAATGAGGTTGAGATGCGCCTCTCCACCATGCCGACGGCCTTCGGTGAAAAGCTGGTCATCCGCATCTTCGATCCCGAAATGCTGGTAAAGACTTTTACCGAGCTTGGCTTCTCCAAACATGATCAGCAACTCTGGCAGGCGATGACCGAACACCCACACGGCATTATTCTGGTCACTGGCCCCACGGGTTCGGGCAAGACTACAACGCTCTATTCCGCGCTGAAATATCTGGCCAAACCGGAATTCAATATCTGTACCATCGAGGACCCGATAGAGATGGTGGATTCCCAATTCAACCAGATGCAGGTGCAGCCCAATATCGGCGTGGACTTTGCCACAGGCGTCAGGACCCTGTTACGGCAGGACCCGGACATCATCATGATTGGCGAGATCCGTGATCGCGAAACTGCGAACATGGCCATCCAGGCCGCCTTGACCGGTCATCTGGTCCTGTCCAGTCTGCATACCAATGATGCCCCGTCCGCCATCACCCGATTAATTGATATCGGGGTCCAACCTTTTCTGATCAGCGCAAGCTTGCTCGGCGTGCTTGCCCAGCGCCTAATCAGAACACTCTGCCCCCATTGTAAAAAACCCATCACGCTGGACAAAGAAGCATGGGACAAACTATTGGCTCCCGCCAAGGCGCGGGTACCTGAAAAAACATACCAGCCGGTTGGATGCGATGAGTGCCGACATACAGGATTTCGGGGAAGAATCGGGATCTATGAAATCCTGACTATTGATAAGGAATTACGGAAAATAATTGCGGCAAATACTGAGTTGCAGGTAATTCGATCAGCGGTACTGAAACAGGGCATGCGTATCCTCCGTCTCAGCGGCGCACAGAAGATTGCCGATGGAATAACAACGCTGGAAGAGATCTATTCGACAGTACCGCCGGAAGAACATGGGGGATAATAATCATTCGGTTACCACTCAAAACAGCAGCCGGGCAGCATATAACCTCTTACCTGTAAAATGCATAAATTAATGCATTTTGGGAAATGAATTTTCAGTTGACATAATACCTGTCTTGGTTTCAAGTGTTTGAGTAGCAGCCAGGTCAGTAATGAAATTGGCCGCCCACCGGTAAATATTATTTTCATCAACAATCCTGCGCATTCTTTCCATTCGTGTCTTACGTTCACCGGCTTCCATTTCAGCAGCATGGTAAATTGCATCTGCGAAATGCTCAGTATCATATGGGTTGATAATAATCGCATCTGACAGTTCGCGTGCTGCACCTGCGAATTCTGAAAGTATCAATACCCCATCACCGGATTCTTGAGCAACTACATATTCCTTGGCCACTAGGTTCATACCGTCGTGCAAAGAGCTAACGATACAAATAGATGCCATTTGCATGAAGGCATAGACAGTAGGGCCGTCATGATGCGCCACCAGAAAACGGATAGGTTTCCACTCTGCAGACTGGAATTTCCAATTGATCTCATCCGCCAGCGCTTCCAGCTCCGCAATATGTTCCCGATAGCGGCGGATGTGTGTGCGGCTGGGCGCCCCCAACTGAACGAAGGTGAATTTACCATGATGGTCTGGATATTTCTCCAGAAACCGCGCAATAGCACGGAATCGCTCCGGCATTCCCTTGGTGTAATCGATTCGATCCACCCCGACAGCAATTTGAACAACTTCAAGTTTGTTTTGACGCTTGAGTTCCGAAATTTGCAGATCCAGATCACCACCTGAAGCAACATGACGTTCGGCCCAACTCCTGACACTGATTGGATAAGGTCTGATCAAAGAAGTATGGCCTTTAAGCTCTACCGCAAAATGATCCCAATCCAGACGGGCTTCCACCATGCGATCGACTGTATCGAGAAAATTGTTGCAATATTGCTGGAGATGAAATCCGATGAGATCTGCGCCAAGCATGCCGCGAAGAATTTCAGCCCGCCATGGGCAAATACGGAAGGCCTCCGGGTTTGGCCATGGAACATGCCAAAAAATACCCACGCGAATATCGGGACGCGATGATTTGAGTATCTCAGGCAAAAGGGCAAGGTGATAATCATGCACCAGCACTACTGCCTTGCCCGGTCCGATCTCCTCCAGTACAGCATCTGCAAAATGGTGGTTGGTCTGGGCATAATAGTTCCAGTCGGATGCGCGGAACATAGGACGTTCATGGGCTTGATGACACAAGGGCCACAGTCCTTCATTGGAAAACCCGTAGTAATAACCCTGTTCCTCTTCCCGAGACAGCCATATACGTCTGAGCGTATAACGGGAATCACCAGGTGGAACAGTCAGTCGCCCTGACGTGTCAGCATTCTCCCGATCCGCATCTCCCGCCCCATGTGCAACCCATAATCCGCCACATGCCTTCAGTACTGGATCCAAGGCAGTTACCAGCCCCCCCGCAGGAATGATAATTCGAGATCGACCACCGTTGAGCTGGTGCATGTAAGGTTCACGGTTGCTTACTATGATCAGCTGGCAGTTTTCACCCAAACAATCAATGACATGGGCGCGTAACCGGTTCCGCGTCCATACTCGTTCAGCGTGAACCTTGGCACGCGATTTTGTCCGCCCGGCAGATCTGGCTGCTCTGAAAGATGCAGCGAGCCTATCACTCTCGCTTTTCAATAACGCAATCGGCAGTCCCGATGGGGGTGCATCACCTGCATTTTCCAAACGCAGTCTTCGCATCCATTGTGCCAGATGACGCAACGGGCGATCATATGCCAACCAGGTTGCACTAATTACCAGAGTAACTATGAGAAATGTAACGATTAATGTCCAGAAGGCAAAATGAATGAGCCGATTCATTACCCGTTCGTCAACATAAGAAATGTCGTGCAATGCTACAACGGTACCAATCGGCACCTCACCGTCACTTAGAACAGGAACAGCCAAAATATGTACCGGTGAGCTATGCGTACGTACGATTTCCATAACTTCAGAACGAGTGTCGAGCACTTTTCCCACAATACTGTTGAGAATTTCAGCAAATTCCGATACTGACTGGGCAGAGGCTATCAACGTTCCATCCGGCTGGTACACTGCAAATCCAATTAAACGTCCATAACCTTCAAGGCGGGATCCTAAAACCTTTGCAGTTTCATTTTCCGGTCGTGCTATTGCTTCCCGTACTGGAAAGGATATTTGATACACTAGTGCATGTGCCCGGCGGTTAATATCCTCAAGATCAATTTCGCGCTCCCGCTGAACCTGATACCAGGCAAGTATCCCGGTCACAATACCAACTATACAGGCAACCAGAATTCCCAGGCGCAGTGACTTTAGTATTTTAAAAAACTTGTTCACAGCCATAATTAAACGTTATCACACTTTCAGAATGCATCCTCCCAGCTTTTGCTCAGTCGCATGGCTGAGTTGATAAGACCAACCATACTATAAGTCTGCGGGAAATTGCCCCATAGTTCACGACTGACAGGATGAATATCTTCAGACAGCAGTCCAAGAGAATTACGACAAGTGAGCAACGTCTCAAACAAAGCGCGTGCCTCCTCTATTCGTCCCAACGCAGCGAGAGCGTCAATATACCAGAACGTACATACTACAAAAGCGTTTTCAGGTTCTCCCAGATTATCTTCCTGTTTGTAACGAAAAATAAAATCACCTTTTTTTAAACAACGCTCGATGGCTGCAACTGTATCAACAAAACGTTGATCATTCGCCGGGAGAAAATCAAGTTCGTGCAGCAGGAGCAGGCTGGCATCCAGCTCCTTTCCGCCAAAACTTGTGACAAAAGTATTTTGTACAGAATCCCAAGCTTGATCACAAATGACTCGATGTATCACATCTGCATGTTTGCGCCAATAATCTGCCCTATCCATCAGACCGAGACGGATTGCAATGCGAGCGAGCCTGTCACATGCAACCCAGCACATAAGACTGGAAAAAGTGTGTATTCGGATTGTATTTCGTAATTCCCACAGCCCTGCGTCGGGCTTGTCGTAAACGGTTCGTGCAACCTCTCCGATAACTTCCAGCCGCCGGAAAATTCCCTCATTGCCTGTGTGGTCAAGGCGCTCATCAAAAAACATGTGAGTGGCTGCAACGATTATTGATCCATACACATCGTTTTGCCTCTGAGTGTAAGCGGCATTACCCGAACGCACAGGCCCCATACCACGGAAGCCAGAGAGACTTTGCACTATGGACTCTTCTATATTCGCTCGACCGCTGATCCGATAAACTGGCTGGAGATTTCCGTCCCGTGCGCTTGCGGCGATGTTGACAAGATAATGCATGTACCTTTCCATTGTTTCCGTCACGCTTAACCGGTTGAGCGCCGACACAACAAAATAACTGTCACGCATCCAACAGTAGCGATAGTCCCAGTTACGGCCACTCCCGGGTGATTCAGGTATTGAGGTGGTCATCGCTGCCACAATGGCACCGGTGTCATCAAAAGCACTGAGCTTGAGAGTAATAGCCGCACGGATTACAGCTTCCTGCCATTCAAACGGGATCCCGAGAAAACGTACCCATTGACGCCAGTAGTTACGGGTTTCTCCAAAAAAACGTTGGCCACTCTCTCCTACGGCATCGCTGATAGGCTCATCGTGTCCAAAAATCAGGGTAATCTCGTTCTCAAGAACAAACTGGCTTTCCTCCAGAATTGCCGTGATTGAAACATCAGTCGTCAGTCGTAATGTAAGCTGAGGTGAAATATAACGTATGTGGTTGCTGCCGAAGGTG
>JACQHV010000110.1 GCA_016198885.1 Gammaproteobacteria bacterium | reverse complement strand
TTCAACAGTAAGAAAATTTTCTTCCATACCTTCCGGTGTCTGCCAGCGATAGTTGGCAATTCGATCGATTCGTTTTATGGCCTCATCTGAAATCATCTCACCTCCGATATTGCATTTGCGTATAAATTCCCTGTCATCATCAATCCTGGCAAGTTCTTCCTTTAATTCTTTGTCATCATGCAGAGATGCTTTACTCTTTGTCTTCAGCCTGCGTTTTAAGGCTGCGATTTCCGCCTCACGTTTGAGTATTTCAAACCGGGCATCCACAAGTTTTATCTTGTCGAAGATTGTCTCAAGTTTGGTGCCTTTATCAACGACATATTCGGGAGTGGTGATCTTGCCGCAATCATGCAACCATGCCGCTACATCAAGTTCATATTTTTCCTCCTCGGTCATTGAAAAATCCTTGAGCGGGCCGAATGTAATATTACTGGCTGCGTTAGCCAGCATATTGGTCAACACGGGCACACGGCGGCAATGACCGGCAGTATAGGGAGATTTCTCATCGATGGCATTCGCGATTAATTTAACCAGGGAATCAAATAATTCTTTTTGTGCATCAATTAACGATTTATTGGTAATCGTCACCGCCGCCTGCGATGCCAGGGATTCAACCAGCTGTTGATCCAGTGCTGAGAAAGATTTGACTACTCCTGTATCCGGATCCTTTGCATTAATCAGCTGCAGTACGCCGATAATTTTATTTTCATGATTAGTCATGGGGACTGTCAAAAATGACTGTGAATAGTAACCGGTCTTCTGATCAAAACTGCGCGTCCCGGAAAAATCAAAATCCTTGTTGGTATAGGCGTCCGGAATATTGATCGTTTTATTTTGCAACACCGCGCATGCGGCAACATTATTCGTGTTTGGCTCACCGTCCTCCTTGTAGAGACGTATAGGATAAAATTTAATCTCGTTGCCACTTGTGCCGCCCATATGGATACCAAGAGATGTTGTGCGCATGATTTCGAATTTAAGTTTGTCATCCTCAGTGCGGGAATAGAGTGTGCCTCCATCTGCATTGGTGATTTCCTTGGCCCGCATAAGAATCATTTCCAGCAGGCGCTCATGATTTTTTTCTGCTGACAAAGCGATGCCAATGGCATTCAGTTCGGCAAGAAGTTTGGGCAGATCAGTATTGGCAATATCCATAATTCTTAATTTGATATCTTTGTTGAATTAGAATTATTACAGGTAATTTTAACATATAAATAACCCTGTATTTGTCTTTAGGTTAATGTATTTTCTGATTAATTTTGCATGGAAATTAATAGTCTTTCTCAAGAATCATGCAGGAATTCTTTTCTGCAAGTATAATTAATTAGGTTAATCCGGATTCAAAATACCATCGAAAAATGTATAAAATCCTGACAACACTGATTCTGATACTTGCTCCAGTTCTGGTTGACGCTGATGAGGAGCCGACCAAACCCAAACCTGAGTTTACCGAGGAGCAACTGGGGAAACTCAAGGCAGCCGAAGAACAATACAAGGACAACCCGGCTGTAATGAATCTCATCAAGCAGGTTAAAGAACAGTCAGGCATTACCGATGAGCCCCCCCCAACTCCACAAAAGACCGAACCACCAAAACCAGCGCCTGTTCAGGGATCTCGTACCATAGCCGAAGTCGCCTATGAGAAAGGAGACTATGAAGCAGCGATCACGCAATACAAGGCCCTGGCTGAAGCCGGTGATCCTGAAGCCAGTTTAATCCTTGGGGTTATGTATGAACGAGGTCAAGGAACTGAACCGGATGTTGCCTCTGCACATGCATGGTATCGTCGGGCAGCAGAAGCCCAGCCGGATTACCCTGATAATCCGGGTATGGTTATGCTTGGAGGGTTAGAAAAATTTTCCATGTCAGAAGAGGATCTGAAAAAAGCAGATCAACGTTATGATGAGATTGACAAGGAAATTGCCGGAGAGACCGGTCCTGAAGGTTCTGCCCAGCAATCAGAAAGTACAACAGTTGCAGAGGATAAGGCCGTGTCTGAATTGCATCCGGCGAGTTCTTATACCAGCCCGCCAATGATTGAACGCAAACGCGTGCAGTATATTGATGAACTGAAACCCAGGATTGTTAACATCACACCGGAAAGAATCGTGCAAATGCAGCATCTTCGACCGGAAGGTCATGTGAGTCATTTTCGACCAGAGAAATTGAGCAGGCAATCAAACGATAGGACAATAAATAAAGAAAGTTAATCTATTGGTGCTTTTTAATACCTCGCCACTTTTATCCAGCGAGTAATTAGTGACTGGTGACAAATCTTCAATTACCAATCATTCCTTAGTTGTTGTCCCCGCTGAGCAGTAGAAACATATCATTCAAACGATGTACAAAGCCGGCTGGATCATCCAGTTGACCCCCTTCACTGAGCAGCGCCTGATCAAACAGGATATGTGACCAGTCAGAAAAACGCTGTTCATCAGTTTCCTGTTTGAGCCGTTGCACAACAGGATGATCGGAATTGATCTCGAGAATCGGCTTACTGCCTGGAACTTTCTGCCCGGAGGCCTTGAGAATACGTTCCAGAGTGCGGCCCATATCATGTTCATCCGTAACCAGACATGCCGGAGAGGCGGTCAGGCGATGCGTGATGCGCACGTCTTTTACCTTGTTCTCAAGTGTCTTTTTGATCCGTT
>JACQHV010000108.1 GCA_016198885.1 Gammaproteobacteria bacterium | reverse complement strand
TGCGCGCCATCTCGGTGGCCTTGATAGCACCCGCTTTATCACCTACCGCATCTTTTGCCTTTGCAATGACCAGCCAGTTATCCGATTGCAAAGCATTATTTCCTGCTGCCAGAACATTAGACTTGGTTGCAAGAGCAATGGCCTGATCCCAGTCGCCTTGTTGGAGTCGAATCAGACTGAGGCGATGCCAGAGCAGAGGATTTTTGGGTTCAATCCGTAATGCACGTTCCAGGCTTGCCGCTGCCTGATCCCGTTTACCTGAGGCGGCATACTGATCGGCGTCATCAAGCAAGGCCACCACAGCAGGTCCGGGAACCTGTTCTACCTGCAGCTGAACTTGAGATTCAACTCCGGTCTGCTCAGGTAAAGGTACAGGTGCCGGCACTGATTCCGGGGCAGGTGCAGGGTAAGTTTTTACAGTGTGATCAATCTCATTCGCTGATCGTTTGTCCGGTGATGTTCGATCTTCCACCGGCACAGGAGTCGCTGGCTGGTGTGATGTTATTGTGCAACCGGCAATAAGGACATTGATTACCCAGAAAAACCTTGTTGCGTTGTATTTTAGAGTGACCATGGCCTTTTTACCGGAGGTTTACTCTGGACATCAGGTATTATACACGGTGTTGAATTTTCAGGAAGATAAGGTTCAATAAAGGGAAAGGAACTTGCCCATGGACAGTTATCTTGACTACGCATGCCATTGAGTATTTTGACCCATACGACACCCCTGGGGGGAAGCAAGGACAGGGGTTGAGGTTTTATGTCCTGCATGATGTCTGTCCACACTGTTAACGCACCGCTTGCGCCGGTTAATCCGGCCGGTTGATTATCATCCCGACCTAACCAGATAATTGCCAGGATATTATCGCCAAAACCGGCAAACCAACTGTCTCTCAATTCATCTGTTGTGCCTGTCTTACCTGCCAGGGGCATCATTGCAGGTAATTTTGCGGCCAGTGACCTTGCTGTACCATTGTTGACCACTTCAGTTAACAAAAAATTCATTATGTATATCGCCCTGCTATCAATAGTTTGTTTGATATCCAGACCAAAGCGCTGCAATGGCCTGCCGCGTTTATCCAGAACTTCACGAATAGTCCTCAAGGGGATCTGAAATCCGTTACCTGCAATGGTTTGATACATCTGCGCAACTTCAAGTGGTGATAATTCGAGAGCCCCGAGAAATAATGATGGATACTCCGAAATATTCCTTTCAATACCCAGTTGGACCAGGGTATTTTTAACGCTCGGGATACCGAGTTGCATACCTAATCTGATAGTTGCCAGGTTATAGGAATTCGCGATTGCAGTATGCAATGAAACATCACCATGAGCCTTACCGTCGTAATTTTTTGGAGTCCATGTTTGCCCATTTTTTTGTTTGAGAATGACAGGTTGATCTTCAAGGACCGAAAGAACGTTATATCTGTCCGGTTGTGACAAGGCCGTGAGGTAAATAGCCGGTTTAATCAATGAACCAATCGGACGCCTGGCATCAAGCGCGCGGTTAAATCCTGCAATGTCCTCAAGACGACCACCGATCAGCGCCAGAATTTCACCAGTATCTATACTGGTAATCACACCGGCGGCCTGTAATGTGTCTTTCTTCAGGCCCCTCGCTTTTTCCAGCCGGGATAACTGTTCACCAACTGCAGTTGCAGCGATATTCTGGTAATGGGGATCCAATGTAGTGAAAATTCTCAGTCCCTCAGTACGCAAATCCTCGGCTTGATAATCCTGGAGTAACTGCCTGCGCACCAAATCCACGTAAGCCGGGTACTTCGCACTGCTCCAGCCGGGACTTTCTGCAATATCCAGTGGTGCTGACATGGCATTTTTCGCCTGGCTTGATTCCAGGTATCCCAGTTCCAGCATCTGTTCTATAACCAGATTGCGCCGTTTCAGCGCACGTTCTGGATGACTTCTCGGGTTATAGTAGGATGCGCCGCGGACCAGACCCACCAGTAGAGCAATCTGATCAACTCTTAATTCACCGAGCGGACGGGCAAAATAATATTCTGCGGCGGTACCGAAACCATGAACACCCATTGCGCCATGTTGCCCGAGATATATCTCATTAATATAAGCGGACAGAATCTCCGACTTGGAATAATGCCATTCCAGCAATAAGGACATGATCATCTCATTGAATTTTCGCCAGAATGTTCTCTCCTCACTCAGGAAAAAATTCTTGACCAATTGCTGGGTGATTGTGCTACCCCCCTGCTTGATACTACCTGTTCGAATATTGACCCATGCAGCGCGTAATATGCCTGCGGGATCAATGCCAAAATGTTTGAAATAGTTTCGATCTTCGACTGCAATCAGGGAATCCACCAGCAGTTGTGGAACATCCTCATACAAAATTAAGACACGATCTTCCTTGTGTTCAGGATGGATCTTGCCAATCAACAGGGGATCAAGCCGCACCACAGGAATAGGCTCCGCAAGGGAAATATCTTCTATATCCTGGACAGCATCACCTGCAAACCTGAGCTGAATCCTTCTGGACAACTCCCTCCCGTCCCAGAATTCAAATGTGCGATTTATAAATTCCAGTGTTTCCCCTGTTAATACGTATTCACCTGGTCTGGACGGGTGCTGAACGGAATGATAACCAAGTGATTGTAATTCCTGCACGAGTGCATGACGGCTGATCTTCAAGCCACTATATAATTCCAGGGGTCGCGCATAAACGCGTGCAGGCAATGACCATCGCTTACCTTCGAATTCTGTGCGTATACGATGATCCATCCACATTACATATGCCGCACTGCAAAAGAAAAAAATGATAAACAACTGAAACATCCACATTCCCGTTGAATTAAAAACACGATTAGTGCGCTTTTGGTTACGTTTAGTGCGCCTGGATAGTGTTGGCATGAATTACGAAAATAGATTCTGTAACAACCGGCGGGATTAAATGGGCTGTATCATTATTGTCACGGTAAATAAAAAAGGCCCCATCACAATGGGGCCTTGTATTTTAACGGGTTCAATGGTCACAGTCAGTGATATTTACAACTCTGACTTCTTTGCCAGCATTCTGGCTATTTGTCGCCTGCGAACCCTCCTCGCCTTGATTTTAGCCCTGGCCTCGACTCTGCGTTGTCTGTCGCGTTGGGCCGAGGTTAGCGACGAGGTTTTATCTTTTACTACGTTTTTTTGCTTTTCTCTTTACCTTCTTTTTGGCCTTTTTCTTTGCGGTCTTCTTCTTGGCTGGTTTCCGTTTTACAGCCTTCTTGGATGTACGTCTCTTTGCAGTCTTTTTTGCCATGATTTAGACTCCCCTAGAACCTAAAATGGATTTAAACAACACTACATGTACAACACAATTTACGGACTCGCAGACTATTATAGTAGTGTTTTTTATTTTTGCTATATTTTTTTTAATAATTTACCAATTCACTCACATAAAAAAACAGAAAGAAAAATTTCGATGCTTTTTATAACATCACATGTGCCGTCTTGATCATACATTACATAATGTCATCAGCATGATTTCATGCGCGATTGGCATTTAACTGCTCCAAAATCTGTTCACTTATTTTTTTTACATCACCCATGGCATTAATGCGTATATATCCAATAGATCCACCCTCTGCGAGTCGTGAGTAATATTCAATTAACGGTGCAGTCTGGCCTTGGTAAACCTCAAGACGCTTTCTGACCGTCTCCTCCCTGTCATCGTTACGCTGGATAAGCGTTTCACCGGTTTCATCGTCGAGATTTTCAACCTTCGGTGGATTAAAAATCACATGATAGGTGCGCCCGGAACCGGGATGCACGCGCCGTCCGCTCATGCGCTTGATAATCTCTTCATCATCCAGTTGTAATTCAACAACAAAATCGATATCAATGCCAGACGATCGCATTCCTTCAGCCTGAGCTATGGTCCTGGGAAATCCGTCAAACAGATAACCTGCCTTGCAATCATCCTCGGTAATCCGTTCCTTCACCAACTGTAAAATCAATTCATCAGAGACCAGTTCTCCTGCATCCATGATCTTTTTTGCCTTGATACCAAGCGGTTTACCTGAAGCAACCGCAGCGCGCAGCATGTCACCTGTTGATATTTGAGGAATGGCAAAACTACGTTTAATGATATTTGCCTGTGTTCCTTTTCCTGCCCCAGGGGGGCCCAATAAAATGATTTTCAATTTATTCTCCTTCAAGACGTCATAACCCGTTAAAATACATACTGTGCACAGTTAAATAACATAAATCATCGTGAAAATAGAGCTTGATAGTTTTCCGGACGGTAAATACCGCATTGATTCCTATAAAAAGGGGCTGATTTCCATTAACGGGATAAAATATTCATCGAGCTTGATTATCACACCTGCTCAATTAATTCCTGATTGGCCACCGCAGAGATTTACTGATCTTGCAACGCAACATATTGAACAGATCACTGCTTTGGCACCCGAGATTATTATTATTGGTACCGGAAATAAAATCTGTTTCCTTCCTCCTGAGCTTGTTTCCCTGATTGGAAATTTAAATATTGGAGTTGAGGTAATGGATACGGGTGCCGCCTGCCGCTGTTATAACCTGCTCATAGGTGAAGGGCGCGAGGTTGCAGCAGGACTGATTGTGATCGAAGACTGAATGGCGGGTCTCATTGCTCCATAAATAATGTATCAAGGGAAAATCCCTCGCGATCGAGTATCTGCCTCAATCGCTTAATAGCTTCGATCTGAATTTGCCTCACCCTTTCCCTTGTTACACCAAGCTCATTGCCAATCTCTTCCAGCGTGGCTACCTCGCGTCCATGCAGTCCAAAACGGCGTTCCACAACAGCACATTGTTTATCACTTAATTGTGATAACCAGGTATCAATATGCTTCTGAACATCGGTGTTCTGCAATAACAGGGAAGGATCTGTATTCTGTTCATCCGGGATGGTATCAAGCAATGATTTATCCGTATCGTGGCCTGTCGGCACATCAACTGAAGCCACCCGTTCATTGAGGCCAAGCATGCGTTTTACCTCTTCGAGTGGCCTGTCCAGCAATTGTGCCACATCCTCCGGGTTAGGTTCACGGTCCAGTGACTGTGCGAGTTTACGGGCTGCCCGTAAATAGATATTAATTTCCTTGACCACATGTATAGGGAGACGGACGGTTCGTGTCTGATTCATCAAGGCCCGCTCAATAGTTTGCCTTATCCACCACGTTGCGTAAGTAGAAAATCGAAATCCTCTTTCCGGATCGAATTTTTCAACTGCGCGGATTAGACCAAGATTGCCCTCTTCAATCAGATCTAACAGCGCCAGGCCACGATTCATATAACGTCTGGCGATCTTTACGACCAGGCGCAGATTGCTTTCAATCATGCGCTTGCGTGCATTTTCAACACCATTCAGCGCCTTGCGGGCAAAATAGACCTCCTCTTCTGCTGACAACAACGGGGAGAATCCTATTTCACTCAAATAAATGCGGGTTGCGTCGAGATCACCCTGTGGAATGGTACCGGCTAAATATTCATTTTTATCATCTATCTCCAATTCTTCATCATCCTTGATTTCTTCATCTTCCTTGTCGGTCATACCCAGTTCACCATGTTCATCGATATCTCCTGGTTCCATCAACTCAGGATCATCGTTTTTTTTCAAATCATCAGTCTCTCGGGATTTTATAGTGGGCATGTTCGGGTAATTAACCTGATGATGATTTATAGTTCAGGCAAATAATTGAGTGGATTTTCCGGTTGGCCGTTTTTACGTATTTCAAAATGCAATAAAGTGCGTCCATTGTTGGTTTGTCCCATCTGGGCAATTTGCTGACCCGCACTGACTTGATCACCTTCTTTTACCATCAACTGCCTGTTATGCGCATAAGCACTCAAATACGTGTCGTTATGTTTAATGATGATAAGCCTTCCATAACCCAGAAGTCCACTCCCGCTGTAGACGACCTCGCCCGGTGCGGAAGCATTGATCTGTTGACCAATTTGCCCTGCGATATCAATGCCTTTTTTTGAGATGGGTGTATCTGATTTGATGATCATTCCCTGAGTCGGCCATATCCAGCGTATGGGTCCGGATGCTGGTTCCATTTCCGACTTTTTTTGTACAGTTTTCTCCTGCTTTACTGCCGTTTCATTTTTAATTGTGACATCTGTTTTTTCTGTGGGTTTTTTTATGACAATTGGACCGGGTGTGAGAGGTTGAGTTTCACTTGTTAATGGCCTGGTCTCGCTTTGCAGAGGTTTTTGCAAGCGTATAACCTGCCCCGGATAAATCACATAGGGTGAAGTAATGCCATTCCACTGCGCAACATCCCGATAATCAAAACCATAATTCCACGCAATGGAATAGAGCGTATCCCCTCTTGTAACAATATGCTGCACGACATGATTCTGTACAACATTGGCCTGTTCTTGCTGTTGCGGTGATGGTGCAGGGAGAGTATCAGCAGGTTCATCACGTGAAGATACCGGTGCATGGATATTTCCGGTACAGGCATTCAATAACATGCAAAGCAGTAAGGCCCGGTGGGCAAATGCTTTACCAAAGTATTGCATTACCAGCTAACCAACACCTTCCAACATGGGAACAAAGCTGACAAGGTCCAGTTGTTCTTCCTGATAACCATCATCTATCCGTGTAATCATTAATAATTTCTGCTGGCCCGACTTGCCAACAGGGATGATCAGACGCCCATTTTGTGCCAGTTGTTGTAATAACGTCTGTGGCACACCAACAGGTGCTGCTGAGACAATAATGCCATTAAACGGCGCATGTTCCGGCCACCCGTGATTGCCATCACCATGTTTGAGACGGATATTGCGGAATTTGAGTGTAGAAAGCCGTTCACGCGCCCTGCACAATAAGGCATCGATACGCTCAATGCTGTAAACCTTGCCCACCAGCTGCGCCAGAATGGCAGTCTGATAACCACAACCTGTACCTACTTCCAGAACCTTGTCAGGAGCGCCGTTTTCCAGCAACGCCTCTGTCATTTTTGCCACGATATAGGGTTGTGAAATCGTTTGATTGAACCCGATCGGTAAAGCAGTATTTTCATAGGCCCGGCTTGCAAGTGCCTCATCAACAAAAATATGCCGCGGTGCATTTCTAATCACTTCAAGCACTGTGTCTGATTGTATTCCCATTTGTTGTAATCTCAGTATTAGACGATCACGCGTTCTTTGTGATGTCATACCGATACCCTTGTGATCAAGTTTCATCTTTGGAAATACCCTCCACCCATTCTGTTAATTCATCAAGTACACTATATCGTGTTAAATCCACGTGCAACGGTGTAATTGAAACATTTTTGTTTTTAACAGCATGAAAATCCGTACCTGGTCCTGCATCCTGTTCCGGCCCAACCGGCCCGACCCAAAAGATGGATCGTCCATGCGGGTCCTGTGTATGTATTGCAGGTTCTGATTTATGCCGATGACCGAGTCGTGTAACTTCGAACATGGCAATTTGATCGTATGGCAGATCAGGAACATTGACGTTAAGTAATACGTCAGCGGTATTGGACAATGCAGAAAGAGATTTAACGATCTTTAATACTACCTGTATACCGGTATCGTAATGAACCGGATTTGCTCCAATCATGGAAATGGCAATGGCAGGACAGCCGAGAAAACGTCCCTCCATGGCCGCTGCAACAGTGCCTGAATACAATACATCATCACCCAGATTTGCACCGGAATTGATGCCGCTGATGACCATATCGGGTTCAGATTGAAGTAATCCGGTAATCGCCAGATGTACACAATCGGTAGGGGTGCCGTTGACATAGATAAAACCATTCTCGGCGGTTTGCGCATACAATGGCGCATCCAGGGTAAGCGAATTGCTTGCACCACTGCGATTGCGATCTGGTGCGACAACAGTGACCTTACCAAATACAGCCAACGCCTTCGCCAGTAACTCAAGTCCTCTGGCTTGATATCCGTCGTCGTTACTCAGCAAAAAATGCATGGACAGTGATTGGTGATTGGTGATTGGTGATTGGTAAATGGTAATTGGTGTTTGGTAAAAAGCATCTCCTATTTTTTAGCGCTAATCACTATTCACCATTCACTATTCACTATTCACTTCAATAAAAATTCCAGCAGGGCCTTTTGTGAATGCAATCGATTTCCGGCTTCATCCCACACGACACTTTGCGGACCATCGATGATATCTGCAGTAACCTCATCCCCCCGATGTGCCGGAAGACAATGCATAAACAGGGCATCTTGTTTGGCCAGTGCCATCAATCCGGCATTGACCTGATAGGGCCTGAAAATTGCCTTGCGCAATTCAGATTCCGCTTCCTGACCCATACTAGCCCATACATCTGTAACCACGAGATCAGCATTTTTAATGGCGGCCTTCGGGTCTGTAAGGAGTTCAATATGATTACCCGCACTTTGCAGAATCTCTGTCCTGGGTCGATAGGATTCAGGACTTGCGATCCTGAGATTAAAATCAAACAGACTGGCGGCATTAATATATGAGTGGCACATATTATTGCCATCGCCCAACCAGGCCACAGTTTTACCCTTAATCGAACCACGATGTTCATAATATGTCTGCATATCAGCCAATAACTGGCATGGATGAAAGGTATCTGACAGTCCGTTAATGACAGGAACATCGGAATAATCTGCGAAGCGCTGCAATTTTTCATGTTCATACGTGCGAATCATGATGCAATCCACCATTCTGGACAAGACGCGTGCGGTATCTTCAACAGGTTCCCCCCGTCCCACCTGGGTATCATCAGGGGACAGAAAAATTGAATGTCCTCCCAAATGTGCCATTGCAGTCTCAAAAGATACGCGCGTTCGCGTCGATGATTTTTCAAAGATCATGGCGAGTACCTTGCCCTTTAAGGTCTGCTGTATTTTACCTTTTAACAGTCGTTGTTTACCTGTGATCGCACGCTCAATGATGTCGTGCAATTCATTGGAATTCAGATCCGTCAGACACAGAAAATGCCGTTTTCCCATTAAACTTTCCTATTGTAAAAAAGCCTTGATGATTTTGCCTGTGGTCTCAACAATCTGCTGTGCCTCCTCATCGTTGATAATCAGGGGGGGTAAAATACGCACGACATTACCTGCAGTAACATTAATGAGCAAATGTTCTGCAAGGGCCATGTTGACCAGATCCGCACAGTCCCTGTC
>JACQHV010000107.1 GCA_016198885.1 Gammaproteobacteria bacterium | reverse complement strand
TGCAGCATGCGTTTCTCGTTACGAACAATAATATCCGGTGCATTCAAATCGAGCAGCCGCTTTAAGCGATTGTTACGATTGATAACACGCCGATACAGATCATTGAGATCAGAAGTTGCAAACCGTCCCCCATCAAGTGGTACCAGAGGACGTAATTCAGGCGGTAAAACTGGCAGCACCTTCATGACCATCCATTCGGGCTTGTTGCCTGAAGACAGGAAAGCCTCGAGCAATTTCAGGCGTTTCGAAAACTTCTTGAGTTTGGTCTCCGACTTGGTCTGCGGGATCTCCACGCGCAATCTGGTGACTTCTTCTGCTATATCGATAGTTCCCAGCAATTCATGTATTGCTTCAGCACCCATGCGTGCATCAAACTCATCACCATATTGCTCAATGGCCTCAAGATAGTTTTCTTCAGCAAGGAGTTGTCCACGTTCAAGTTGAGTCATCCCGGGATCGATGACTACATAGGCCTCGAAATAAAGCACGCGTTCGATTTCGCGCAGTGTCATATCCAACAATAACCCCATCCGTGATGGAAGGGATTTCAGATACCAGATGTGGGCGACAGGACTCGCCAGTTCGATATGCCCCATGCGTTCCCGTCTTACCTTGGACAGGGTGACTTCAACACCGCATTTCTCGCATACCACACCACGATGCTTGAGCCGCTTATATTTACCGCACAGACATTCATAATCCTTGACCGGACCAAAGATCTTGGCACAGAACAGACCGTCTCTTTCCGGCTTGAAGGTGCGGTAATTGATGGTCTCGGGTTTCTTTACCTCACCATAGGACCAGGAACGTATTTTCTCCGGTGAAGCCAGGCCGATGGAAATAGCATCAAATTCTTCAACCTGACCCTGCTGTTTTAGAAGTTTCAATAAGTCTTTCAAGATCTGTTACCTCCACAAAACATAGGGTGTGCGCCTATTCGTATTAAATCGGTTCCCATTAAATAATGACGTGACCATGGGCTAGTTATGATCCAGTTCAATGTCGATAGCGAGAGAACGTATCTCCTTTACCAGCACATTGAAGGATTCCGGCATTCCCGCCTCCATGCGATGATCGCCATCGACAATATTCTTGTACATCTTGGTTCTCCCGTTTACATCGTCAGATTTGACGGTGAGCATTTCCTGCAAAGTATACGCTGCGCCATAGGCCTCCAATGCCCAAACTTCCATCTCGCCGAATCGCTGACCACCGAACTGGGCCTTGCCGCCAAGTGGTTGCTGTGTCACCAGACTATACGGACCGGTAGAACGGGCATGCATCTTGTCGTCAACGAGATGATTCAACTTAAGCATGTACATGTAACCCACCGTCACAGGGCGATCAAAGGGATCACCCGTACGGCCATCATAAAGGCGGGTCTGACCATCTTGGGGTAATTCAGCAAGTGTGAGCATGGATTTTATCTCGTGCTCACTCGCCCCATCGAACACCGGTGTCGCCATGGGAACGCCATCTTTCAAGTTATGAGCCAGCGCGAGGATTTCATCATCAGTCAGGGTATGCAGATGTTCTTTCCTGCCGCTGTTGTTGTAAATCTTGTCAAGGAACTTACGAACCTCAGACGCACTGGATTGTGATTCAAGCAACCTACCGATTTTTCTGCCCAGTCCTTTTGCAGCCCAACCGAGATGTGTTTCCAGGACCTGTCCCACATTCATGCGGGAAGGTACGCCCAATGGATTAAGTACAAGATCGACCGGGGTGCCATCCTCCATATAAGGCATGTCCTCTACGGGAACGATGGTTGATATCACACCCTTGTTACCATGGCGTCCGGCTATCTTGTCGCCCGGCTGAATACGGCGTTTTACCGCGAGATATACCTTGACCATCTTAAGCACACCAGGTGCAAGATCATCTCCCGAGGTCAACTTTGCGCGTTTTTCTTCATAGCGTTGATCAAAATCACCACGCAGCTTTACCAACTGTTCTGAAGCCTGTTCCAGTTGACGGTTGGCATCTTCATTACGCAGGCGTATCTCGAACCATTTTTCACGTGGCGTATCATTAAGATATGCCTTCGTGATCTTGGTATCTGCCTTCAGATGATTGGGACCACCATCTGCTATTTTACCCAGCAACAGTGTTTCTACGCGTTGATAAACACCATCTTCCATGATGCGCAACTGATCATTGAGATCTTTCCGTACACTGTTTAATTCTGTTTCTTCAATCTCAAGGGCCCTGGCATCTTTCTCTATGCCATCACGGGTAAATACCTGAACATCAATAACGGTGCCATTCATCCCTGGTGGTACTCTTAGAGATGTATCCTTAACATCTGATGCCTTCTCACCGAAGATGGCTCGTAACAGTTTTTCCTCAGGGGTCAGTTGAGTTTCGCCTTTTGGCGTGACCTTGCCTGCCAGAATATCGCCGGTATTGACCTCGGCACCGATATATACAATTCCGGATTCGTCCAGCTTGTTTAGTGCGCTTTCACTGACATTGGGAATATCAGATGAGATTTCTTCCGGTCCTAACTTGGTATCACGTGCCACACAGGTCAACTCTTCTATATGGATGGTGGTATAACGATCATCGTGCACCAGGCGCTCAGATATCAGGATAGAATCCTCAAAGTTGTACCCATTCCAGGGCATAAATGCGACCAGCATATTCTGGCCGAGGGCAAGTTCACCCATATCAGTTGAGGGACCGTCTGCCAGTACATCATCTCTGGCAATTACGTCACCTGGCTTCACCAGGGGTTTCTGGTTGATACAGGTATTCTGATTGGATCGGGTGTATTTGGTCAGGTTATAGATATCAACACCTGGTTCATCCGGATTGATTTCATTTTCATTTACACGGACAACAATCCTGCTTGCGTCAACGGAATCCACCACTCCACCTCGTTCAGAGATAACCGTAACACCTGAATCCTTTGCCACAGTGCGTTCTATACCTGTTCCTACCAGCGGTTTTTCTGTGCGCAATGTTGGAACAGCCTGACGCTGCATATTCGATCCCATCAATGCACGATTCGCATCATCATGTTCCAGGAAAGGTATTAATGATGCCGCAACCGACACAATCTGCATGGGTGAGACATCCATATAATCGACTTTATCCGGTGCCGATAAGGTAAATTCATTCTGATACCGGCTTGATATCAAATCATCAGTTAATCGGCCCTTTTCATCCAATGAGGCATTGGCCTGTGCAATGACATAATCACCTTCTTCTATGGCGGACAGATATTCAATTTGATTCGAGACTTTACCATTCACAACTTTGCGGTAGGGCGTTTCAAGAAAACCGTAATCATTGGCCCTGGCATAGATCGCCAGAGAATTAATCAATCCTATATTCGGTCCTTCCGGTGTCTCAATAGGACATACACGCCCGTAATGCGTAGGATGTACGTCTCTTACTTCAAATCCGGCGCGCTCACGTGTCAATCCTCCAGGACCAAGGGCGGAGATTCGCCGCTTGTGTGTGATCTCTGACAGAGGGTTGTTCTGATCCATGAATTGAGACAACTGACTGGAACCGAAAAATTCCTTGATTACAGCTGATACCGGTTTGGCGTTGATAATCTCCTGTGGCATCAGGCCTTCTGATTCCGCCAGACTCAGGCGTTCCTTGACAGCCCGTTCAACCCGTACCAAGCCGATACGGAACTGATTCTCAGCCATTTCGCCAACACTTCTTACCCTCCGGTTACCAAGATGATCAATATCGTCCACGTAGCCCTTGCCATTACGAATATCGATCAATACCTGCAAGACACTGATGATATCTTCCTTCGACAGAACACCTTCACCCTCAATTTCCTTGCGGCCAACCCTTCGATTGAATTTCATACGGCCTACAGCCGATAGATCATATCGGTCAGTGCTGAAAAACAGGTTCTTGAACAGATTTTCAGCAGAATCTTTGGTTGGCGGTTCGCCTGGACGCATCATTCTGTAAATTTCGATCTGTGCCTCAAGAGGCGTCGTTGTATTATCGACACGCAGGGTATCAACAATATAAGCACCCCGGTCCAGATCATTGGTATAAAGTGTTTCAATTACCAGCTCAGGACCGGCCAGAAGTTTCTTGAGTAATTCATCTGTGATCTCCGTATTTGCGTCTGCAATTAATTCACCTGTTTCCTTGTCAATAACATCCTTTGCCAGAATTTGACCGATAAGATATTCAGATGGAACTACCAGTTCTTTCAGTTTTGCCTTTTCTATTTCCTTGATATGCCGCGCTGTGATCCGCCTTTCTTTTTCAACGATGACATTACCTTTTTTATCTTTTATATCAAATGAGGCTGTTTCACCGCGTAACCGCTCGGGTATCAAGTGCAGTGTTATGCCACTCTTGTCTATGGAAATATTGTGGGTGTCAAAAAAGATGTCAAGCATCTCTGCCGTTGTAAATCCAAGGGCACGTAATAATATAGTGGCCGGGATTTTTCTGCGCCGATCAATACGACAATACACTAAATCCTTTGGATCAAATTCAAAATCCAGCCACGAGCCGCGATAAGGAATTACGCGAGCTGAGTAGAGTAATTTGCCGGATGAATGCGTTTTGCCTTTATCGTGCTCAAAAAAGACACCCGGGGAACGATGCAGTTGTGAGACAATAACACGTTCGGTTCCATTAATGACAAAGGTACCTGTCCTGGTCATCAAAGGCATTTCACCCATGTAAACTTCTTGTTCTTTTACATTTTTAACAGCGCGAGAATCGGTGCCTGCTTCTTTATTAAAGTAAATTAAACGCAATTTAACACGCAATGGCGCAGCAT
>JACQHV010000106.1 GCA_016198885.1 Gammaproteobacteria bacterium | reverse complement strand
CTTCGACAGTGGCCGGGTTCAATTACGTGAAGGTGCGACATTTACGATCGACACAGACCTGCCGCCAAATGCAGGTGATGAAAAACATGTCGGCGTAAGCTACAAAGAGCTGCCGCGGGATGTACGCGCGGGAGATACGCTGCTGGTTGATGATGGCCGCATTGTACTGCGCGTAATAAACGTTCATGGGCATGAAGTTGACTGTGAGGTTGTCACCGGAGGCGAGCTCTCGGACAGCAAGGGGTTAAATCTCAAGGGGGGTGGTTTATCTGCCGGAGCGCTCACGGAAAAAGATAAAAATGATCTAAAACACGCAATCAAAATCGGTGTGGATTTTATTGCAATTTCATTTGTACAGAATGCAGACGATATACTGCATGCACGCAAGATGTTGAAGGAAGAAGACAGTAATGCGCGGATTATCGCCAAGATTGAACGGTCAGAGGCGCTGGAGAATATTGAGGAGATTATCGAAGCATCGGATGCCATTATGATCGCCCGCGGCGATCTTGGCGTTGAAATTGGTGATGCGGGATTGCCCCCCGTGCAGAAGCGGTTGATTAAAATGGCCCGTGACATGGATCGCGCGGCCATCACCGCAACCCAGATGATGGAATCCATGATCGATCACCAGATGCCGACACGCGCAGAGGTCTTTGATGTTGCCAATGCCGTGCTGGATGGCACCGACGCCGTGATGCTCTCTGCTGAAACCAGTATCGGCAATCATCCCGACAAAGCGGTTACTGCCATGTCACGGATATGTGAAGAAGCGGAAAAGCAACGCGTTGCGCAGGTTTCTGATCACCGCATAAACCAGCGGTTTGAGGCCATTGATGAAGCCATTGCCATGGCCACCATGTACTCGGCCAATCATATAGATGCAAAGGCCATCGCGGCGTTGACTGAAACCGGTTCGACCTGTGTGTGGATGTCACGTATCAGTTCAGGTATCCCCATATTCGCGTTCACGCGTCATGAAAGAACGCGGCGCAGGGTTACGTTATATCGCGGTGTTTACCCTATCAAGTTTGATATCACCCATACCGATCCCCTGGAAGCAAATAAAGAAATCATAGATGAGCTACTGGAGAGAAATGTGGTAAGTAACGGCGATTATGTCGTTATTACCAAAGGCGACCTGCGCGGCAAACGTGGCGGTACGAATAATATGAAAATAATCAAGGTCGGCGATGCAATTGAACATACATTATAAACAGGCGGGAAGTGGATCAGCTTGTCATTCCGGGGAGCGGTAGCGTCGAGGAATCCTTGTCTCGACCAGAGGGAGATATCTCCATAAGATCCCTCATTCTGTTCGAGCCAGGGTTTGAAACGACAAAGTAGAAAAATCCGGGAATAAATTCAAATTGGGACTTTACCAAGAGAAGCGGAAACTGGAATTGCTTACACGTGATTAATATACTGAAATGAATAACATGAAATTAACGAGTAGAGGTAAATCATGAGCGCGCAGGAGCTGGAAACAATTGCCCGGGCGATGGTTGCAAGAGGCAAAGGAATTCTCGCCATTGACGAGAGTCTGCCCACGATTAAAAAAAGATTCGACAGCATTGCGGTTGAGTCCACCGAAGATAACCGCAGGGCTTATCGCGATCTTCTTATTACCAATCCCGGTGGCAATGAATACATCAGCGGTATGATCCTGTTTGATGAAACCATACGTCAGTCAACTGCCGAAGGCATGCCATTTCCTCAAACCTTGATCAGGCAGGGCATCATGCCGGGGATCAAGGTTGATACCGGTGCAAAAGATCTTGCCGGCCATCCCGATGAAAAGATCACTGAAGGACTGGATGGGTTGCGTGAGCGGCTTGCGGAATACAAAAAACTCGGCGCCAGGTTCGCTAAATGGCGTGCCGTAATCACTATCGGTGACGGCATACCGAGTACCGCCTGCATAGAGGCCAATGCGCATGCACTTGCGCGCTATGCCGCGCTCTGTCAGGAGGCCGGTCTGGTCCCAATAGTGGAGCCGGAGGTATTGATGGATGCAGATAACACCATTGAGCGTTGTTATGTGGTCACCGAGATCACATTGAAAACTGTTTTTAATGTGCTCTTTCACCAGGGCGTCACCACGGAACATACCATCCTTAAAACAAACATGGTGATATCAGGCAAAAAATGCAAAACCCAGGCAGGCGTTCACGAAGTCGCGGATCAGACGGTACGCTGCCTGTTGAATACCGTGCCTGCGGCATTACCGGGCATTGTCTTTCTTTCGGGTGGACAGTCTGCAGAGATCGCGACGGTGCATCTCAATGCCATGAATATGAAATACAAAAATCTCCCCTGGCCATTAAGTTTTTCCTATGGCCGTGCCCTGCAGGATCCATGTCTCAAGGCATGGGCAGGCAAGAAAGAGAACATCACGGCTGCACAGAGGGCATTACTGCACCGGGAAAAATGCAATAGTCTGGCGTGTCTTGGACAATATTCAGCAGACATGGAAAAGGCCGCCTGATATCCGCATTTAAAACATTTTTACATAACCATTCAAATTATCTTTTCATCGTCATGCCTATCGATGACGGCGCTTTACTTCCGGAAGAGGCCAGGGCTGCATGGCAGGCCTACCAGGAAATGGGCAAGAGCAAGACTCAGTATTTCAATTTTCTGCAGGAACTCGATCAAAAATATAAAGAAGGCGGTTCACCCAGTATTGCGGAAAACCTGCGATTGGAGGAACTATTGAAGGTGCATGATAAAAATGTCACTGCGTTCAGTCAGGCGATGAATGCAGTTGAAAATAAAGAGGCGCGCGAGGCGCTGTTGCAAAAACTGGGGAGTACAAATACAACCTTGGGAAAACACTAAAACCTTGTTAAAAGGCTGCGAGACGCTATGAAGGAATTCACATTGATATACAACTGCCACTGTAAAAGTTGACCTCCTTAATTTGACGCGGCAAGGAGTCTTTGTGTTTTGCGTATAAGGTTTACTCACCACTGTTGCACTATGTACTTTCAGGGTCCACATAATTGTGGTCTCAGACGAGACCCTTCGCGCTTAGTTCATCCTTGATGTAGGCATAGTAGATGGGTGCCGCGATGAGTCCGGGGATGCCGAAGGCTGCCTCCATAACAATCATGGCGATCAGCATCTCCCAGGCGCGCGCACGAATGTAGCTGCCGATAATGCGTGCGTTTAAAAAGTATTCGAGCTTATGGATAATGATCAAATAAGCGAGCGACGTCAGCGCCACGAGCAGCGACTGGCTCAAGCTGACGATGAATATGACGGTGTTTGAGATGAGATTGCCAAGAATGGGAAGGAGACCAACCACAAAGGTGATCATGATCAGCGTCTTGGTAAAGGGCAAATCGACGCCGAATCCGGGTAGCACCACCGCCAGATAAAGCGCGGTTAATGTAGTGTTGATGGCGGAGATCCATACCTGCGCGAATACCACGCGGCGGAAGGCGATGCCCAGACGTAGCGCGCGTTGTGCAAAGGCCATCGACAGCGGCCCATGTTCATGCCCGTGTACCGCACTTTCGAGCGAAAGCAGGGCCCCGATCACCATGCCGATCAGTATATGCACAAGTCCCCGCCCCAGTTCGGCGCCTGCCACTTGAAATGTATGTGTGTGATCACGCAGCCAGTTGACCAGTGCTGTGCGCAATGCATCCGCATCTTCCGGTAGGTATTGCAGAAGCCAGGGCGGCAGACGATCGCGCGAGCCTTCTATGATCTCGGCCATCCGTTGAATCAGCCCCGGGATATTCTCGCCGCTGCCCCGCAGAAAGGACGCGAGACTGAATCCTGCCACCGTTATCAGTATGATCACGACCATAGCGATCAGCGTGACGGCCAGCAGACGGGATCCCTCACTTCCCAAAGTCGGCGTCCGTAGCGTCGGCACCAATACAATCACGAGTGCGTAGACCAGCAATCCGGCAAACAGGGCCGGCAACAGTTTTAGATATAACAGAAGCAGCAGCGCGCCTGCAAACAGGCCCCAGGTGGCGATGTCATAACGGGATACAGGCGAGTTATTCATGGCGATTCGCGGCCAGTTGCATTAGTTGTTATAAATGAGGACAGACTGAATTATATCCTGAAAGCTTTTGCCGTGTGGTCTTCATCTCCCGCTTCCAATGTGTAAGTCAGGCGTTGACCAATCCATGTAATGGGTCAGTTTGACTCTTCGAATACCTTTCCTGTCATTTCGAAGGAACCCTTCGACGGAGTTTACCCTGAGTGAAGTCGAAGGACTCAGGGCAGGCTCTGCGACTGAGAAATCCCGTAGTGATAAATGAAAAGATTTCTCCTTGGTTAGTCGAAATGACACATTACCCAAATCCCGTATCACTTGCCTCATAAAGCAAGTTCTAGTTACATTGCATATCTGACTGCAAATCCCAAGGAGATACTGGTGACATTACTGGACAAAAAAGCGCTGTTCCGCAAGAAAGTTTCAACGCATGAGGATTTTGCCGACAGCGGGCTGCGCAAATGTCTGTCGGCCTTCGACCTGACCCTCCTTGGAATCGGCTGCATCATTGGCACAGGGATCTTTGTGCTTACCGGTATCGCCGCCGCTACCCAGGCCGGACCAGCTGTGATCCTGTCTTATGTCGCCGCCGGTATTGCTTGTGGCTGCGCTGCGTTGGCTTACGCGGAATTGGCAGCTTCAGTCGGTGGTTGCGGCAGCGCCTACGGTTACAGCTACGCAGCATTCGGCGAACTGTTCGCCTGGATCATTGGCTGGGATCTGATCCTCGAATACGGATTTGCTACTGCTGCTGTCGCCAACGGTTGGGCGGGGTATTTCAGTGACTTCCTCACTTCGCTCGGGTGGGGATTGCCGGAGAGTCTGAGACACGCCCCGAAACACGGCGGCATCGTCAACCTGCCCGCAGCCGGCATTGTTCTGTTATTAATGGCCTTGCTGGTGGCCGGAGTAAAACAAAGCGCCTCGGCAAATGCCGTGGTGGTGTATGTCAAGCTTGCTACCGTTGGGCTGTTCATCATTTTTGCTATCGGCCATGTAGACGCTGCAAACTGGTCACCGTTCATGCCCTATGGCTGGTATGAGGAACTGGCGGACGGCAGGAAAGTAGGCGTATTTGCTGCTGCTTCACTGGTCTTCTTTGCTTACATAGGCTTCGACGCAGTTTCAACGGCAGCGGAAGAGGCCGCAAATCCCCGCAGAGATCTGCCCATCGGTATCCTTGCGTCACTGGGGATTTGCACCGTGCTCTATATCGTGGTGTCGGCAATCATGACCGGCATTGTGCCTTATACAACATTGAATGTATCTTCGCCCGCGTCACATGCGCTGTTACAGGTGGGGGCCACCACTGCAGCCACGATCATTTCTTTCGGCGTCATTATCGGGTTGATTTCGGTCATGCTGGTGCTCTACTACGGTCTAACGCGTGTGATCTTTGCCATGTCGCGCGACGGGTTGATTTCCGATTTTTTCGCCTTCGTTTCACCACGCACGCAGACACCGGCCCGGGTGATTATCATCTGCGGTTTGATCATGGCAACTATCGCAGGCGTTATCCCTCTTGGTGAATTGGCCGAGCTGGTGAATATCGGCACGCTGGCGGCCTTCGTACTGGTCTGCATAGGAGTCATCGTAATGCGCGTCCTGCACCCGGGTATGCCAAGGCCTTTTCGCACACCGTTTTCACCCGCGATACCGGTGCTGGGGGCGGTAAGTTGTTTCTATCTGATCTACACGCTGCCGGTCGTGACTTGGCTGCGTTTTCTGGTCTGGCTTGTCATCGGTATGGTGATCTATTTCGGCTATTCCATCCATCAGAGCAAACTCAACTCTGACCGGTTACTAAGTACGGAATAGCGAATAACAAATCTATGTCATTCAATCAGCCGTGAGCACTGAGACCGGGATCCCTGACGAACATGCTGCAGACGACGGAGGGGCATTCATGCAGGGCATGACCATCCTGCTGGTCGAGG
>JACQHV010000105.1 GCA_016198885.1 Gammaproteobacteria bacterium | reverse complement strand
GGCCCGAACGGTTCGGGGAAAAGCACTCTGATCAAGATTATTTCCGGGGTGCTTAATGGCTATCGTGGTTCTGTATTTGTGGCGGGACGTGAGGTACACGAGATTCCCCGGCGGCAATTAGCACGACAGCTTGCCGTTGTCCCACAGGAATCTGTATTCAGTTTTTCATTCTCGGCGCTTGAGATCGTACTTATGGGACGCCACCCGCACATTGCCGGACTGGCCTTCGAGTCAGCATCGGACATTGAGATCGCAAGGGAAGCGCTCAGACGCTGCGGGGCGCTCGATATTGCTTCGAGGCCTATCCAGAAGCTTTCCTCCGGAGAGCGTCAACGTGTGGTTTTCGCTCGTGCACTGGCACAGCAACCACAGATACTGCTACTGGATGAACCGGCAAGTTTTCTGGATATTCGCCATCAGGTTGAACTATATGACATTGTCCGCGAGCTGGCATCTGAACTACAGTGCGGAGTACTGACGGCATTGCACGATTTCAATTTAGCTGCCGAATATTGTGATCAAGTGTATTTACTTTCAGAAGGTCATATTGAGGCCGGCGGGCCCACCACCGAGGTTTTGTCATACGCAAATCTTACCCGGGTTTTCGACACGGAAGTGTATGTGGATACCAATGCGCTGACCGGCAAGCTTCTCATCACGCCGCTGAGTGGCCGGGTACGTGCCCAACTTGGGAAGGGTGACGTACAGAAAAATCCGCCTGTAAACGGGTGAAAGTGCACATCCTCAGGTACCCTACTATCAACCAGACATTAAAATCATTTCCCAGAAACATTCCCACGTTATCTGACATCGAGATCACCCAGAAACCGGTATGGCGGAGAGAGTGGGACTACAAAATACACTTCGGCAACTGCTCGAGAAAATGTTCGAGAATATGTTCCCAACATTCTCTCGGTCTCCGCTCCAGGCTCGACTCTACCGATTACCTCCCTGTAATCGTACCACCTACATCTGACGCACATGGACGAAGTACATGGAAGTACAAGTGTCGCAATAGGTAGGAAACCGAACGCGACCGTGCTAATGCCGCGCTCGCAGGAAGCGATAGAGCGGCCCTGTAGGTCGCCTGTACTTTGCCCCGCTCAAGAGTGGGGTCGCTGCATGCTCCAAGATAGGCCGTCAAAAATAACAGGGGATTTTCAAGGATAATCTGCATATCTATTAATTTGCAATGGTTAACACCTGACTGCAAGGTCTATACATATAAAGGTATAAACAGTTTCAGAATAGTTCACGGTTGAAAAATGTTTTATTGGGTTATTTCAAACACCAATTGTCACCTGAATTAGTAATTCGCCATTAAAAATGAACTTGCCGAAAATTTTAAAACTAAACACTAGCACGTTCGTGTCTAGCTTGTTTGGCCATCTCCACCAGAATCTGCCGAACTTCTTCCGTAGTATTTACAGACCTTGGAAAAGCAAAACGTACGATACGTGCATCCACCCGTAGATGAAATCCTTCAGCATCCACACCTGCCATAACAGGTTGACAACCAACAGGGAGTTCAATCCTTTGATAACGGCAATAGTCGATCATGGCATCAACATGGTCCTGATTCATGTGACTCACCATGGCATGTTCATCTTGCGCTGAGAATGGGTTGGCACACACTAACTCTTTTGGTTCTAACCAGTGGATTATCCCAAACCCACCAATATATCGTGCACGAACTAAGTCAATACGATAAAAATTAAAATCATGCGTTTTATGATAATCCCTGGATGCAGGGAAATACTTGTAATAACGAATGCTTACGTCTTCGATATCAGAAACTATGTTGGCGTTACCCAGCCATGTCAAACGTGCTGCTGCCTGAACATCATCGGTCTCACCTTCGGTAACAATTAATGAGACTTTAGAATTTTCTTGAATATTTTTCGTATGTTGTGCAATTTTACTGATAAGAATAACCGGGTGGCCATTCCTGTCCAGACAATAAGGAACAACAGAACCAAACGGATAGCCCGGGGCATCAACGGAATGAGTCGATAAAACACCATGATATTCACTGAGTAACAAACTGCGCGCGTTGAAGTCAATTTCAGACATTTGAAGAACTCTTTGGGTAAATAGGGCGTACTTATATTGTCGTTAATCAAGACTCAAACTTTAATACTAAACTGGCAAATGGCCATTATGCCAAAATTAAGCCCGTAATCGATGATAAAGTTGACAGTACCAAGGCAATAGCATGATGAATACTAGACTAGAGGCAGTCAGATTTCTGCCCTATCCCATGAGAATTGCAAACATTGGTTTATAGAGGGTCCATTTCCCTGCCAGCAAAAGTATCAACTTAAAACATTTATTATGTGAACTCAGATATCAAACGAATCATATAACCTGAACTTTTTCTGCACTACACTTCAAAAAAGCCGGGTTAATTCAATCGTAAGGTGATAATTAGATTCAGGCGAACAAACATTTGTGAAAACGATGGCGCATCGATGGATTGAAAATTCCGACGTACTGTCAATTTTTCCAACTCTTATCTGGAAAATCGAGCTCACTTCCGAAGCTCAAAAGGCGGTGAATACGAACATCCTGAAAGCACTTGAAGATATTCGCCCATCGGGCGCCGATATAATTTCTGCTAAAGGTTGGCAATCGAATCAAGACCTACACAAGCTAGATGAGTTCCGCGATTTAGTGTCATACATTGATGATATAGTTATTACTATCCTGCGATTTTTAAAAATAGGTTATGAAGCTTTTGAAATTACCGGTTGCTGGTGCACAATAAATCCGACAGGAACCTCGCACAGAGCTCATAGTCATCCGAACAATTTTCTAAGTGGAGTCTATTATTTTCAAACACCGGTAGGAGCAGACACGATTAACTTTCATGATCCGAGAATTCAAACGGGTATTATAAGACCGCCTGTCACAGAGCTTACGGCTGAGAACACTGATCAGGTTGTAGTGAAAGTGCGCGCCGGCACTCTTCTCGTTTTTCCGGCCTACTTACAACATTCTGTCGACCCGAATAACAGTGAAGGTGAGAGAATAGGTATAAGCTTTAACATTATGTTCTCGTCGTTTACAGAAAACCTTAGCAAACCACTATGGTAAATGCGACTGGATTTGCCATATAACAAGCCCTTTGAGTGTGACCTCGGGGACGCTGCGCGCCCCTCGGCACCTCAAGGGCGGCGTTATGCCTTTAGAGAAATGATCGCAATAAAATGAGCATATTAGTTTTACAAATAGTCATCAAGCAATGGGATAAGAGTCAACGAACAGAAACACATGTTTTGGATAGAGCAAAAATTCCAGATAAATATCCAATAATTTTTCCACCAGCTTTTTATGTTTTCAACAAGGAATGTGTGATAGACAAGCATGGCGATGATTTGCAAGGAGGTCGAGTAAAATACTCACAGTTAGCAGATGGGAAAATCAAATTTGACAGGTTTCAAGTTTGTTTAGAAGGCAAAATTCTTGAGTATTTTGGCACAAACGAATCTGATGAAGCTCCTAGAATAATTGGTTCGCTGAATAATAAATGGATACAATGCAAATATAATTGGAGGTATGGCGTCTTCGAAAGTGATATGTATTATTGGTTGTATGAAGAAGTAACTCTGAATGCAATTTGTATGAGTGAGTTAAACGAAAAGGTGTTTTTAAATGCCGAGCCCGCGATTATTTATGAGGATTTGAATGACCTTAATAAATAGAGGCGGGCATAACAATGCAATCAAGAGGAACGCAAAACACTGCGCGTTGGTCGCTGTGCTCCCAAATTTGAGCGCTTCGTTGTTTTGCACCTGAACGAGCATCATCTATTATAACGGGTTCGAATATCGATTCTGGAACCATAAATAAAAAGCAGGCCGTGTGGCCTCCTTTTTTATTTATCTGGCGGAGAGAGCGGGATTCGAACCCGCGATACGCTATTAACGTATACACACTTTCCAGGCGTGCGCCTTCAACCACTCGGCCATCTCTCCGATTAACTTAATTTTACTTTTGTACAGATAAACCTTCCCTGGTGCTTGGTTC